>DATJQV010000060.1 GCA_035505375.1 bacterium
CAGGCATAGAACCGGCGCCCTTTCGGTAGGGTATAGCGCTGCCCTAAGGGCACGCGTGTGTGCGCGCGCGTGGGGAACGGCGCGGTAACTGAGGTGTGACGTGACGAAGTCGAGTTTGCTGGCGCTGCCGGCAAACGTGGCGGTGTCCGGACTGATGCTCGCCGGTGGCAGTGAGCCGGTAGGTCTCAATCCGGAGGCTAACGACGCGTGGCAAAGGTGGGAACCCACCGGCTCTCACAGTGTAGGGCCATGAGTCAGACGGCTGAGGCGGCTCGAGTGACAGATTCCGCACGGTGGAGTGGCTGAAACTCCCCGGGCACGCTTTATGTCGAGTGCGCAAAGGCGAGGAACCGGTGGCTGGATGAGGCACGCGTCCACACCGCACCTTCACTCCACAGTATTCCCAATAGGTACACTCAGCCCGTCCCGCAGATGCTGGCGTATGGCGGCATGTCGCTCCCACCTCAGCGAATATGCTGTCCGAAGACTCGGCGCAAAGAAACGCCAACCATTCCGGGACGGGCTCGCCCGGCTTGCGGGTCTCTCTTTCTCCGTCAAGAGCTTAATCTCGCGCCCCACTGCTCCCGCAGGTGCGCGACCGACCTCGACCTTCACCCTGGCTTCGACCTCGACTCAGTCATGACCCGAGACATCCCAAACGACGAGAAGCTGGTCTCCTGCCGACAATGACACGAATCGCCTGGCCCGAAGGTAAGGACTTTGCCTTCACCATCTTCGACGACACCGACTACGCGACCCTGGAGAACGTGCGACCGGTCTACTCATTGCTCCGCGACCTTGGGTTTCGCACTACGAAGTCGGTCTGGCCCATCAGAGGAGAGCCTGCTCCCTGCATTAACGGTGAGACGTGCGACAGTCCCCGCTACTTGGAGTGGGTCCGGTCTCTCCAGAGCGATGGCTTTGAGATCGCCCTTCACACGGTCACGTACAATTCGTCCGTTCGTGAAAACACCATCCGAGGCATCGAGGCTTTCCGCAAGCTGTTTGGGCACTACCCGGTCTGCTTCTCGAATCACGTACGCAACCAGGAGGCGGTCTACTGGGGGCCGGACCGACTCAGCGGCGGCCGCCGAGTGCTGTACCATGCACTGACTCGGGGCCGAAATCGCTCTGTCTCGCAGGGCCATGATCCGAACAGCTCGTTCTTCTGGGGTGATGTCTGTCGGGACAAGATCAGGTACGTGAGGAATTTCACCTTCGGTGACATTAACACGCTCAAGGCCTGTCCGCTCATGCCGTATCACGACCCGAAGCGACCCTACGTAAACTACTGGTTTGCGTCGTCGGAGGGATCGGGAATCACCGAATTTGTCAACATGATAAGTGAGCCGAACCAGGATAAGCTTGAGCGGGAGAGCGGCGCTTGCATCATTTATACTCACTTTGCCCGCGGCTTTTCGCGGTATGGTGAGCTGAATGCGGACTTCGTCAGCTTGGTCACCAAGCTCTCTCAAAGGAACGGATGGTTCGTGCCCGTCGGCACTCTCCTTGACTATCTGCGGAAGCAGCAGGGACCTCGTGAGCTGCCTTCGTGGGAACGGATGCGGATGGAGACGCAGTGGCTGGGACACAAGATCGTGAACGGAGTGGCGGCGTTGTGAACCGAGTGGAGTTGCCACAAGCGCCACTTGCGAACGGCGTTCGCGGCAAATCTCGCTCCCACTGGGGCAGACTTCGCAGTGGCATGTAACGACTCAAGAGGCCCGGCTTGGCGACCGTGGGCTGGGCCCGTTGCACTTGTTGCCCAAACGAGCAGTCTACCCAAAGAAGGCATGGCCCCAGTTCTTCGCTGCAAGCATGAGTTGGAACCCGCAGTCGACTCGCCCTTTGCGCGACCAAGTCTGGCCGGATATGTCACCGGCCTGATTTTGAACATGCTCGGGTTCAGAAGCCTCGGCAACCCGTTTCCCGGATGGACGACTGAGTACGAGGTGTTCGATTTCCTGCGCGAGGTGCGCAAGGAAGAGGCAATTGATGTTGCCCGAAAGTTCATCTTTGGTGATTCTCCAACCGGCACTTTGAATCAATGTCCAGGAACATAGCCGAAAGCGCCCTCGCCGGCTTCAACATGGAGTACTCGATAATGCCGAGTTGCGAGGTAGACCTCGCCAATAATGAGGGGCACGGGTTACTATCGGGCATGAGCAGGGCGCAGGGCCAACATCGAGCGGTACGCCCGGGAACCGAACCTGCGGCTACGGGAGTGAGAATCCGGTGAGCGGGCCACGTAAGTCCCGAAACTTGATCTGGCCAAGACTGTGACAACGACTGCCGTTGATACTGTGTGCCGTTATTTCAGGCCGATACAGTAGATGGCATCGGCTGCTTCGCGCAATGCCCCTGACCAAGATGCCAGGTGGCGGCGCTCGGGCATTCTTGCATAAGCGCATCTGACCGTCTCGAATACTGGCATCGAGACACATCGCGGCGAGTCGAAGGCGCCGGCCGCCGCCTTGACAATCTGCTATCTGAAAGGAGAATGACTTTACGACATGAACAAGACATACCCAGAAGCAAATGGCGATACCAATATCAGGGTGGACCAGCTCTACGTCCCATCGGATGACGTCGTAGCTCGCGAAATCGAAGGCGAGTTGATCATCGTACCGCTGGTTGCCGGGATTGGCGACATGGAGGACGAACTCTACTCTCTCAATGACACCGGCAAAGACATCTGGCGCAGGCTCGACGGCAAGGCTACGCTGGCGGAGGTCGCAAAGGCGCTTGCCACGGAATACAGCGCCCAGCCGGACGAGATCGAAGACGATGTAGTCGGGCTGGTCGGAGAGCTGCTCCGCAGGAGGATGCTGGTTGTCAAACCGGACGCCTGATCGGCAGGAAGGCCCGGGTCTCAGGCAGCGGAAGGGGAGCGAGCTCCTCCTTTCCGGGCCTGCGCTCGTGGGTTTGATGCGGGCCGTCTCGGACAAAGGTCGGCACTTCCGGTTTTGCGCGAGAGGGTGGAGCATGTTCCCATTCATCAAGGACGGTGATGTGATAACGATTGCGCCGGTCCGGCCGGGAGCCGAGCCGTGCGTGAGGACCTGCGGCATCGGCCACGTCGTGGCCTTCATCAACCCGATGAACCAAAGGCTGGTCGTGCATCGAATCATCGGTCGGCACAAATCCGGTTTCCTCATCATGGGCGACAACACGCAACGACCGGTAGCGGAAATGGTCGAACGGGACGGCATCCTCGGGCGGGTAGTCCGTATCGAGCGCGGCCAGCAACGCGTCTGGCTCGGACTCGGCCCGGAGCGCTATGCTATAGCGGTTCTCTCCCGAGCAGGGATGCTCCTGCCGGTTATTGCCCGGGCCGAGGTGTTGACCCGTCTGCTGAGGAGGTTGTACGGCACACTCAACTGATCCCTTAGCAGCGAGGCTTGATGACGACGAGATTCACTGAGCTGGTTCGAGGGAAAGTGTTCCCGAGGCTTCCCCTGCGGGGCAGCATTGACCTGACCTACCGATGCAACAACGACTGCCGGCACTGCTGGCTGCGCCTGCCGGGGAACGCTGCAGAGCGGGAGCATGAGCTGACCTTCGATGAGATTCGGCGCATTGCAGACGAGGCGCGGTCAATGGGCTGCCAGGAGTGGGCCATCTCGGGCGGTGAGCCGATGTTGCGGCCGGACTTCGCTGAGTTATTCGACTATCTTACCCGCAAGGCCCTCACCTACACCATCAATACCAACGGTACGCTCATCACACCCGAAATCGCCCGTCAACTGACGCGCAAGGGGAGCAAGATGGTTGCCCTCTACGGCGCTACGTCCGAAGTGCACGACCACATCACCCGCAATCCCGGCTCGTTCGATGCCGCAATGCGCGGCTTCCGGTACCTTCGGGAGGCCGGGGCCGGTTTCATCGTGCAACTTATCCCGATGCGCGACAACTACCACCAGTACGACGAGATGGTGAAGCTAGCAAAGTCGCTCAGCCCGCACTACCGGGTGGGCGCGCCGTGGTTGTACCTTTCGGCCTGCCGGTCTGCGGAACACAACGCAGAGATTTCCCGCCAGCGCCTGGACCCGAAAGAAGTCATCGCCTTGGACCAGCCTGACATGGCCGAGGAGGAGGTCAAGGTTGAGGCAAAGGTCGCGGCGGACGGCGACGACCGTCTGTTCGCTGGCTGCATCGCTGTGCGCCGGGACTTTCACATTGACCCCTACGGCGGAATGACGTTCTGCTGCTTCATCAAGGACCCTGCCTTGCGCTTTGAACTGCGCAACGGGACGTTTCGCACGGCTTGGGACGAGTTCATTCCCAGCCTTGCCGACAAGGTGCGGGGAGGAGAAGAATACCTGAACAACTGCGGTTCCTGTGAGTCCCGGACGGACTGCCGCTGGTGTGGCGTGTACGGCTATCTGGAGCACGGCCGGTATGGTGCAAAGGTCGAGCACCTCTGCGAAGTGGCGCGCGAAAATCGGATTTTCAAGGAGCAGTGGCAGCGGAACCACCGCCGCTACTTCGAGATTGCCGGCATCACGCTCCAGGTTGAGTCGGACCTGCCGTTCACCGACCAGACCTTTCACCCGAAGTTCCGCAAGTTCCAGAAAGACGGCCCGGGCTCGGACACTGTTGTCCTTCGCCACCACTTTGGGTTGCCCGAAATCAAGGTGGAAGAGCTAGGGCAACAACTCTACCGCAGACCGCCTTGGGCGATGCATCGCAAGGGAACGGGCTGGGTTTACCTCGGCATCTTGCCTGACCGTGAGGCCCTGTGGGAGGTCGTCGACTTCAACCATGACTACTCGCGCGGTGAATTCTACCATCCGGACGACACAGTCTTCCGGCAAGGCAATCTTCACTCCGCAACTCTGTTTCCCACAGACCAGATTCTTCTTGCCCAGCTTCTTGCCGACCGCCAGGCCTGTTTCATCCATTCCGCCGGGGCGATATTCACAAATGCCAAGCCCAAGCAGGAGGCAGAGGGAGTTGGAATTCTGTTTGTGGGTCATTCCGAGGCCGGCAAGTCAACCACCGTGAAGCTCATCCAGGATAGGGCCGAGATTCTGTGCGATGACCGGAACATCGCTAGAAGAGAAAGTCGAGGCGGAGGCGGCGAGGGGCGTGTTAATGAGCCGGGTCGTTTTCGCGTGTATGGCTCGTGGAGTCACGGCGAGGTGCCACTGGTGTCGACGGCTTCGGCCCCGCTCTGCGCCATCCTGTTCATCAAGCAATCTACGGAGAACCGTCTGGTTCCGGTTATGGACCGCGGTGAGGCGCTGAAGCGCCTGCTGGCTTGCGTAATCCGCCCGCTGGTTACGACCGGGTGGTGGGAGAAGACCTTGTCGGTCGTCGAGGCTCTAGCCCGCGAGGTCCCGTGCTACATCATGGAGTTCGACAAGAGTGGACGGATCGTGGACAAGCTCTTGGAACTATCCACAGATTCCACAGATTACGCAGATTCGGCGAAGCACTGATGAAGCCGAGGCCGAGGAAGCTGCTGGCTCCTTCTCGATCTCGGCCTGGACCTCAACCTCAACCTCTTCCTGAGTCTCAACCTCCTCCTGATCCACGACCTCAACCTTCTTCTTTCGTCGAGAAGACCCGGCTCAACCAGGGCGGGCCATGGCAGACTCGCAAGCCGCTTCTTGGTCGGTTGGATATTGAACTGACGGAGAGATGCAACAATGACTGCATCCATTGCTGCATCAACCTGCGAATGTATGACATTCCGGCGCAACAGCGCGAGATGACAACCGATGAGGTCAAGGGCGTTCTGACTCAAGCGGCCGCTCTCGGCTGCCTGTCGGTGCGCTTCACCGGCGGAGAACCGCTGCTGCGCGAGGACTTCGAGGAGCTATACCTGTACGCCCGGCGTAAGGGCATGAAGGTAATGCTCTTCACCAACGCCCGGTTGGTCACGCCTCAGCTTGCCGACCTCTTTGCCCGAATTCCCCCTGGGGAGTTGGTCGAAGTCACCGTCTACGGCATGAAACCGGAGTCCTACGAGACTGTCTCCCGAAAGCCGGGCTCGCATGCCGAGTTCCGACGGGGCGTTGACCTGCTGCTTGAACGCGGGGTGCCCTTCGTCGTTAAGGGTGCTCTCCTGCCGCCGAACCGGGATGAGATTGATGAGTTCGAAGCGTGGGCTGCGACGATTCCCGGCATGGACCGGCCCCCTGGCTACTCCATGTTCTTCGACCTGCGCGGACGGCGCGACTCCGAAGTGAAGAACCGGAAGATTGCCGGGCTGCGCCCATCGACCGAGGATGGCCTGGCCGTCCTCAGCCGCCACCGTGAGTCATACCTCAACGAGATGGCCCAGTTCTGCTCGAAGTTCATGGGGCCCTCCGCAGACAGGCTGTTTACCTGCGGGGCCGGGCATGGGACGTGTGTCGACGCCTATGGCCGGGCACAGATGTGCATGATGCTGCGCCACCCGAACACGGTCTACGACATCAAGAAGGGCTCGCTACGCGACGCGCTTACGAGCTTCTTTCCGCGCCTGCGTGAGATGAGAGCCACAAATGCCGACTACCTTGCCCGCTGCGCCCGCTGCTTTCTCAAGGGCCTCTGCGAGCAGTGCCCGGCCAAGTCGTGGGCAGAGAGTGGAACGCTCGACACGCCGGTCGAGTACCTGTGTCGGGTTGCCCACGCTCAGGCCCGCGACCTCGGGTTGCTCTCGGCGGGCGAGCGGTCTTGGGAAGTCGCCGACTGGCGCACTAGAATCCAAAGGCTGACGTGAAGGGCGAGGTCAAGGCCAAGGCAGAAGGTGACCGCGGGATGACCGAGGTCGAGGTGACAAAAAACAAAGCGTCGGTCTCAGCCTCTGCTTCGACCTCAACCTCGACCTACTCCTCCGTCGCTCCGCTTCTCCGCTTCGAGCTCTGGGACAAGATGAAGGAACGGCGAGCGCCGATCGCCTTCGATCTGGAGGTCACCGCCCGCTGCAACAACGACTGCCGCCACTGCTACATCAACCTGCCGGCCGGCGACAAGGATGCCCGGGCCAGGGAGCTGTCTCTTGCCGAAATCGAGCGCATCGCGCACGAGGCGGTATCCATGGGAGCGATGTGGTGCCTGCTGACCGGGGGCGAGCCGCTGCTGCGCGACGACTTCTTCGAATTATACATGGCTCTTAAGAGGCTGGGCCTGCTCGTGTCGGTCTTTACCAACGCCTGCCTCGTCACGCCAAAGCACGTGGAGCTGTTCCGCAAGTACCCGCCGCGCGATATCGAAGTGACGATGTACGGCGCGACCGAGGCAACCTACGAGAAGGTGACACGCAGGCAGGGCTCATTCAAGGCGTTCGTGCGCGGTTTGGACCGGCTGCTCTCAAGCGGCGTCAAGGCGCGGTTGAAGGCTATGGCCCTGCGCTCCAATATCCACGAGCTGCCGGAAATCGCCCGCTTCTGCCGTGCCCGGACCAAAGACTACTATCGTTTTGACCCACTCTTGCACCTTCGCTTCGACGGAGACCAGGCGCGCAACGCGGAAATAGGGGCCGAACGCCTCAACCCGGACGAGATTGTGGCGGTTGAGCGTGCCGATGAGGAACGCTTCGGGGCTTTGCAGAAGGAATGCGACAAGCTCATAATGCCCGAGCTGACTCACACGAGCTGCAACCACCTGTTCCATTGCGGCGCAGGCAAGGGCAGCTTCAACGTGAGCTTTGACGGCAAGTTCCGGCTCTGCTCGTCCCTGTGGCATCCGGACACGGTCTATGACCTGCGTCACGGCACACTCGCCGAAGCCTGGAACCGGCACGTTCCCCGGGTGCGGGACATGCGCTCAAGTCGCCAGGAGTTTCTCAAACGCTGTCGGGTCTGCCCGATCGTCGATCTTTGCCTCTGCTGTCCCGCCCACTCGTATCTCGAGACCGGCGAGTTGGATGCTGTGGTAGACTACTTCTGCCAAGTCGCACGTGCGCGGGCGCAGGCGCTGGGACACTGCGAAGACCGGAGACGGGAGACCGAGCACGGGAGGAAGGGTCAAGGCTGAGGTGAAGGTCGATGAGTTGGTGAGCAGAAGGTTCTTCTTGACAGGCAGGTCGGGGGCGTAGATAGTCAGCTAGGGTGAAAGAGAGAGTCCTGTACCCCGCGAGGTTTCGGTGCTGTTGGCGGCGTTGTCAGGAACGAAGAAAAGCATTAGGAAGATGCTGGAGCATCAAGAGGAGTGAGATGTCATGACAGAGAAGAAAGAGTGGAGCACGCCCGCGCTGAGGATCTTCACAAGGTCGAGGGCAGAAGAGCACGTGCTGACGGGCTGCAAGGGCGGTTCGACTACCGGCCCGGGATACTCCGGTTGTATCCATAACGGTATGTATTGCGGTAGCCCTTCCAATTCCTGACATCGTACCGTGCCGCGGACATGGCCGAGGAGGAAGGTAGAAGAAGGGGATGAATAGCACTGGCGGTTCATCAGTGTAGCTTGTAGCCGGGAGCTTGACTCCCGGCATTTTCTCTTTTCGGCGCGGCCGCGCCCATGGCTGACGTCGAAGATCACAAACCACAAGTCAGTGACTCGGATTCGGGAAAACGGGAGTTGCGCTCCCCAAGGCTGCTCCGCAGCTGCGTCTGGTCAGTCGTACCGCGGAACCCGGAACCGTGTGACCCAATCCTGCGGGTTCAGGACCTCATTGGTCTCGGCAGTCGGAATCTGCGCCATTTGCGTAATCTGTGTATATCTTGGTAGCTTCCTTCCATCTGCATTCTGGCATCTGACTCCTGCCTCATCCGGACGCCGGAATACTTCTGCGTCTCCTGCGTGGTCTTCGGATGCCAGTTCGTCCGAAGGCCCGATCCACCTGCGCATGTGCGGCATCTGCGTTTACACCTCCACGGGTCCGCACCTTGGTGATTCTAGGCTTGACATCCGGTTTGCATTCTGTAGTCTGCCTTCGTGGAACAAAGTGATTGTAGGTCATGCATCCAAAGCTACGTGCATCGCCTGCGGGGTGAGACTCGCCACGAGCACCGGCTTTTCGGGGACCTGCTACGATGCTGGTAAGAGGAGGAGTTGCCATGAGTAGTACCAACAACAAAGTGTGGAACACGCCCAAGCTGAGGATTCATGCTAGATCGTGCGCGGCAGAGAGTGTGCTCCAAATCTGCAAAGGTGAGGGGGGCTATGGTCCGTACCAACATAAGGACGGCTGCCGAGGCACTGGCGGGGGGAATTGCGGCCAGGATTGCCACGACGCGTCCAACAGCTGACTTGGCGGCTCCACTGACATTTCTACAACGGCAGGGAAAGGATGTGGTCGAAGTCCAAGTTGGCTTCGCCTCCTGGGAACAAGAGATTAGGCCAGACCGACTCAGGACTATACCTTGGTCAGTGCCTCTACCGCCACTTGGGACTCCGTCCCCCTGGCAAATCGCTCGACCTCAGCCCTAGCCTGAGCCTCCATCGAATGTATCGTCACCGACCCTACTGACAAGAAGGTGAGCGTACGATTCCTGGTCGACTGCGGGGCTTCGTATCAACTGCGGCCTGAGAAGGCGCGCTGAAGAACCTCGGTTTGGTACTCAGCCTGTTATCCGGCAAACTGAAGACCATGCGTCTTATGCTTGCCTGATGACGCGCAGGCGGACTGAGACCATCGGCTCGGAGTGACCCACCGCGTCTGCTGGTCTTTCATGCTGCGTCTTGAAGTTCGCCATCGACCTGTCCGCCCCGGCCTCCGCGGAGACCCCAGAACCGGTATTGGGGCCACGAAAGCACGAAACCGATAGGCAATCAATGCATGCTGCGAAATACAAAGTGCAAGGCCACCGACTTTTCTGATTTCGTACCTCAACTCTCGCGCCTGTCATTGTGCAGTTCTCACCCAAATCATTGTGGCCATCTATCTCGGGATCAGGGCATGACATTGTCCTTTGCGCGGGACATCGGACTCGGGAATCCGGCCACCCCCCTCTCACTCCGGGGGACGGCGAGGGTGAGGTCGTTTCGATTCCAACTCCCGCCGCACCCCAGACTCACCCCTCGATCTCTTGATTCGTTGACCCACTCACATCATGCCCAAGGTTTACGTCGAGCACAATCCACCATCTGAGTTCAGACTGCGCGACGACCGACAGGTCGCTCATCAACCTCCAATCTCCAGTCTTGAGTCTGACAGGTGTGGTACCATCGTCCCGGGTCCCTCGTCCCTGACCGCCGGCTCCTTTACCGAGGAGTTTCTACTCCGCTGTCTCTCCGTCGGTCGTGAGCCACTAGCCGTTGGCCGTGAGTCGATTGACTGGCACGCAGTCCTTGCCCTCGCCGACAAGCACCGCCTCACATCCCTGCTCTACGCGCGGCTCGGGCAGAGCCACAGCCAATCCTGGGTCCCGGCCGACGGGTGGGAACGGATGAGGCGCACGTACACCGCCAGCGCGATCCGAAGTATGTGTTTCCAACGAGAGATCCGAACCGTGCTTCGATCCCTGCGCAGCTCGGGCATCCCGGTGATTGTGCTGAAGGGATCCTTCCTCGCCGAGTCAGTCTACGGCGATGGCGCACTCCGGCCGATGGCCGACGTCGACCTGATGGTGCCGCGGGCGAACCTGCCCGAGGTCCAGTCGATTCTGCTGGACATGGGCTTTGGTCCCCGGGCGCGCGATGACATCGACCTCCTCTGTAGATGGCACATGGAACTCGCCCCGTTTTCGCGGGCGGGCTTCACCGTCGAATCCCATTGGACCATCGCTAACCCGACCAGCCCCTTCCGGATAGACGTTGCCGGTCTCTGGGCCAGGGCGCGACCCGTGACCATAGCGGGCGTCAGCGCACTGGCGCTGTCCCCGGAGGACCTACTGTTGCATCTCTGCCTGCACTCCGCTCACGAGCACAGCCTTGGAATCGGACTCCAGCCAGTCTGTGACATTGCCGAGACAGTCGGGCACTACGAAAGCAAGTTGGACTGGGCCCAAGTCACAGAACGTGCCCGCGAATGGGGTGCATCAAGATACGTGGGTCTTGCGCTCCATCTTACCCAAAGCATGTTGGAGGCGGCAGTGCCTGGTGCGGTCCTTGAGCAATTGGTGCCAGACGGCATTGACCGGCGCGTATGCAAGACGGTACGTCAATACGCCTTCGGCCGAGCCGGTTACGAACGATCGGTGCCTCTCTTCGACAGATTCGGCGTGCCGTTCTTCGACAGATTCGGAGTGCAGTCTTTCAGCGAAAGGGTAAGACTGTCGTGGAGGAGAGTCTTCCTTTCGCGTGAGGAGATGGCAGCCAAGTACCCCGCGTCCCGTGACTCGCGTTGCGTCAGCCTCTACTACGCGCTGCGGGCACGGGACGTCATCCGGACTTACGGGTCCTACCTCGTGGAGCGAGGCCGGTTGAGGAGGCAGCTTCGCGGCAGAGACCCTCACGTCGTGCTCAGATGGCTGTCTGGAAAGGACTAGAGGCGCTTTGCAGGAAGCGCGCCAGGAAACTCGTCGGGGAGTTCCTCGCGAAGCCAGGGGCGAAATGAACTGCTAAGTTCGGCATGGTGTTGCGGCCGCACGGTCTTCGGTCGTGTGTTCACCTGCGCAAACGCACCTGTATCGGGCTAGGTCAAAAGCCATGCGCCGGCATGTGTGGCAAATCGTCTGCAGCATCGTTTGGCCCGATGTTCAGCAAGAAGCTCCCTTCGAATTCCTTCGCGAGGTTCGCTGGCAGCTCTCCTTCAAAGTCTCTTCGGAAGGTATGCCGCAAGCCACGGGGGAGGCACGGGAGGAGGTCTTGCGGAAATTGAGAGTAGTGAATTGAGAACGAGGAGGTTAGGGCAGATTCCGGACGACGACAGCATATGTACTATAGTGCATATGCGCTATCCTGAATATTCTCCAAGCGATGGCCCGTCCCGACTCTGCGTCCCGCCACGCTCGCTTCTCCACCGCACATGCCTCGCTCCGCCACTCCTGAATCCGAAATCGAACCACAGGGCGCCGTGCGTCGTCCATCGCTCATTCGTTCAGTGTTGTACGAGGGCGATCTACGCCCTACCATAGTGGTAGCTCAACGTCAGTCCCGACGTGATAGTTGGTTTCTCTTGACACACGAACCGACGGAGGTAATCTGGGGCAGAGGTTGAGTGCGGATTTGTCGGGAGACCGGTCAGGTTTGAACGGCCAGTCGCATGACGCGGTCCGCGATGCCGGGCAGATTGGGTGATCTGCCTTCTCCCAACATCTCACTTGTAACAACCCCTCATCAGGCATAGAACCGGCGCCCTTTCGGTAGGGTATAGCGCTGCCCTAAGGGCACGCGTGTGTGCGCGCGCGTGGGGA
>DATJQV010000061.1 GCA_035505375.1 bacterium
CCTTCGCTCGACAGCAGGTCGACTTCTCATGCAAGGTAGCCATGCACGAGAATACAGCAGAGAAAACAGACTTAACTCACTCATCCGCAACCACTAGCCGCGCTCACTTTCAACGGCATTTCCGCCACGCTTGCAGTATACGACATTTTCCCACAACCGCGGCTCCTTGTCCTAACTTCTCTATTCTCAATTCACTATTCGCACTTTCCGCCCGAACCCCTCCTATGCTCCCCCCGTAGCTATCTGCATGACTTCCGAAGTCACGACCCGAGGAATATCCCGGGGAACGACGAGGGTTACTTGCTCGGCTGTTTCCAGGACTGCTTCGTCCGCTACCTCACGAGCAACGACGAGAGCTTCTTGTCCGGTACTTTGCCGAGTAACGAGCCAGGTTCCGTCCCGAGGTCCCCGCCGAGTTGCAGTCCGCATTCGGATCCAAGTTCCTTCCCGGATTACTCTGCAGGGAACTTCTCAACCAACTTGCCGAGCTTCTTGGAGAGTAACGAGGATGGTTCCGGCGCGCGCCACGATCCGGCTTGGACCGGAATCCGTGACCTAGTTCGTTACGGACTGGAAGTACTTAGCTATGGCCGTGTCGTAACGACTTGTGATGGAGAACGCTTCGGCGGCGAGCTTCATCCGTATCTCAGCGCTGACTCCGCCGGTCCGGCCGAGTTCGGCGATAATCTCCGGGTAGTACTTGGGGTCGGGCACCACCGCGACGAAAGCATGATTCTTGGCCGCTGCCCGTAACAAGGTGACGCCGCCGATATCTATCAATTCCACAAGTTCGTCGTGGGTGGCCCCGCGCGCAAGGCCGTCTTCAAACGCGTACAGGTTGCAGACCACGATGTCAATCGGTTCGACCGTGTTGTCTTTGCGCGTAGTCAGGATGCCGCCCGCAATCTTCGGGTGCAGCGTCTTGACTCGTCCACCCAGGATTTCAGGCGAACCGGTGTAGTCCGCGATTTCGGTCACCGGGATGCCGGCTTCACGAATCATCGCTGCGGTCTTAGAGGTGGAAAGGATTTCGTACCCGGCAGCGGCCAAGGCTCTCCCCAGTTCGACCACACCGGCCTTGTCCCAGACTGAGATTATCGCGCGACGTTGTGCCACTTATGCCCCAAACTTCTTTAGCTTCCATGTGTTAGCCAGCAGCAGATTCATCAGTTTGACCGATTCTATCCGGCCCAAGGTGCCGTGGGCACAGGCCCGCTCGCCGAAGCCCTCGTGGGTATCACTTGGTCGGACGTAGGGCGAGGCAAGCAGCACCGGTACTTCGTGCCAGGAGTGCCCGGCTTTGCGCGCGGGCGTGGAGTGGTCACCGGTGATGCAGAGCACGTCCGGCTTGAGCTTCAGCAGTTGCGGCAGGACTTCATCATCGAACTGCTCGATCAGTTCCTGTTTGAGATCGAAGTCGCCGTCTTCCCCTGCCTTGTCAGTCTCTTTGAGGTGAAGAAAGAAGAAGTCGTAACCGCTGTCCCAGTGCTTGCGCAGGGTCTCCAATTCCGTATCCCAGGTGCTTCCGGTCTCAAGCACCTCCATCCCCACCAATTTGGCCAGTCCCCGGTACATGGGATAGGCAGCAACGCAGGCCGGCGTGAGCTTGAACCGGTCGCGCATCGATGGGATGGACGGCGGCAGGGCCAGGCCGCGCAGCAGAACGAAGTTGGCCTTGTTCTGGTCCTTGACAACTGCGGCCGCAAGCTCGATGAAACGGTTGGCAAGACGCGCCGACTTGGCCGCGTGCGGGTCGTCCGAGGCAACAGGGATTGGTTTCAGCCCATCCTGCTGCGGGTCCGAGTCGGTCAGTCCGCCGACCAGGCCCGGTCCCTGAAACACCACCACGAACCGGTGGCCGATGCCCGGTCTGACAACTACGCTCGTGTCTTCTATCGTCGGAATCGCAGCCTGCAGCTTTGCACATAACTCTACACAGATCTCAGTCGCAATCCTGCCGGCCCTGCGGTCGCCAAGAGTACCGTCCTTGGCGAGAGTAGCGAAATTGGCACGGGCGCAGAGGTCGGAAGGCGCGGGATGAAGTCCGATGCCTAGCGCCTCGAGCACGCCTCGACCGACGTCGTACCTTACCGGATCGTATCCGAACAGCGCAAGGTGGGCAGGACCCGAACCGGGAGTGATGCCGACATCGACGGGAGTTAGAAGTCCCAGGTCGGATTTGCCCGAGAGTTCGTTGAGATTGGGGATCGAAGCCGATTCCAGTTCCGTCTTCCCCTCACGCGGCAGGCCGCCCAATCCGTCAAGAACCACAAGCAGTATCTTCTTGTTGCTCTTGATCGCGAGATTCTCGAGAAGGTCCATCACTCAAATCATATGAGCTGCTGCGGGAGAGTCAAGCTGTCAGCACCGCCGGGAGAAGACTAGTTGACTGAGACCGCGACCCGGAGCACGAAGCTCGAATCCCGGAAGATGCCGCGGAACTCCAGTTCGTGCATTCCGGTCGGCATCTGTCCGCCCATGCTCCAGCCGCCGGAATAGTAGGTCGAATCGGCAACCTTCTCCCCCGGAGCAGCGGGGTCCGGTAGCGCCGGCTGACCCGGGAACGTAACCGCCAGCGAGTTGAGTTGGAAGTCATGATTAAAGCTGTATCTGAAGGTGGTGGTGTCACCGGTCGGTGACCTGAAACCGGTCGCGCTGGCCGCGAGCACCTCGTAGGTCGCCATCTCTATGTTTCCTGCATCAACTGTCCATCCCTGATAGACATCCACCGGCTTGCCCGGCCACCCGGGCCTATTCTGACCGCCATAAACTCCGGTCAGGTCGCCATCGCTGACTTTGCCGTCGCCGTTTTTGTCCACCCACGCGAGGATGTAGTACGGCCCGGGCGCGACGGCCGGGAACTCGAACGAGGCCAGACTGAAGGAGCCTCCCGACTCCGGCGCAATGGAATAGGCCGGGGCTGAATCCCACGCGACGCTGTCGTGCAACTCAATCCGCGCCAGCCGCACATCGCCCTGCGACCCCGGCGTCAGCGCCAGTCGGCCGTAGACCGTCGTCGGAAACTTGCATCCTGCCAACAGACACAGCCCGGCCATCGCAACCGCGAATCCGACCACCGGCCATCGGCGAGAAGGCGCGCTATCGGCCGGCATCTTGTATGTTACGAAGGGATTCGTGCATGTCAGTCGCGAGACGCCGAATGCTCGGCTGCAGTTCCTCGGAGCTGCGCATATAGCCGTTGGCGGCATTCTGCTGAATCTCAGACTCGTCCTTGTCCCCGAGCGTGACGGCTTTCACCGAGGCCTCTGACTTGGAGTAGTACTGGAACCGATCTCCGGCATCTTCCGCCATTGACCTCAGGTAGCGGTCGGAGGCTGTGTAGAGAATGCTCAGACGGAAAGCCGCGTCTGATTCGGCTTGGCGTGATGCCTCGAGTACGAACTCGGCCTGCTGACGCGCCAGTGTTATTTCCCGTCGCGCGCTGTCCGCGAGAATAGCGGCTCTCTGCAGCTTTGCGGCTGCGCTATCCGCATTGTCGCTCGTCACGACGCTCTGCGGTGAAAGCTCGCTTGCGCGCAGCCACTCGTCGGTCGCCTGGGTCACGAGTGTGTCGATAGCCGCAACAGCAGACTGAGCGACATCGACGGTACTGAGCTTGCGCGGAGCGGCGGGAGGCTGGACGGCTGCCGGCGGCGGCGTGAACGCGGCAAGGCTCTCAGTCGTGCTGAATGTCTTTGGCTCGACCGCTGGACTAGATCGAAGAACCACCGGAGGACGGTAGAACATCAGCATGCCCAAGGCAACTGACATCAGGATTACGGCCGCTGCGATGGTGAGCATTCGGACGCGAGCGACTAGCGCGGTCCGCCTCGCGTCCGGCTTAAAGACAAGTCCCGGTGTCGACGGCGGCAGCTTAGGCTTCTCGTCAGGCTGCTTTGCTTCGCCCGGCGGTTCTAGGCCGCTCAATTCATGCCTCGCAATTAACATAGGTTCGGGCACGGTCGCTGTCAACAACCGCATTCGCGGCCATCGAGGTTGACACGCAGCAGGACGGTCATAGACTTACCGAGTGAAGTCGCCAACGCGGAAGATGGCCGTGCCTCACCAGCCAACCAGTCTGCGCGCTGCGGACGTGGCGCACGAGACGCTGAGAACGTTCTCGCTCACCCACAACTACAACATATGGGTGATGGACATGATTTCGCCCCATGTCGGACACAAGACGCTCGAGGTCGGCTGCGGCATCGGCAATCTGACCTTCTACTTGCAGGACCTGTCCGATCTCGTCTGCATCGACATCTCGGACCTCTACCTCGCGCATATGCAGGTTGACTTTCCGGACCTCAAATTGCTGAAGTGCGACCTCGGCAGCGACGCACTGCGCGAGTTGAAGCCGGAGCGTTTCGACACCGTCGTCTGCGTGAACGTGCTTGAACACATCGAGGATGACCGTAAAGCACTCGCCAACCTGTTCGAGATCCTTGAGCCGGGTGGCCGGCTGCTGCTGCACGTACCGGCGCTCTCCGCGCTCTACGGCACGCTCGACCGCAACCTCGACCACTATCGGCGTTACAGCCGGAAAGGACTCCTGTCCCTTCTCAATGAGATTGGCTTTGAGATCGAGCAGCTCAACTACTGCAATCCGATCGCCGCGCTCGGCTGGTTCTGGAACTCCCGCGTCCTGCGCAAGACCGCGCTTGAGAGCTGGCCGACAATTCTCTTCGACAAACTCGTGCCGTTGATTGCCGCGGTCGAGCGGCGGTTCAAGCCGCCGTTCGGAATGTCACTTTTCGCTGTGGCGCGGAAGTCTGAACGGTCATAGAGGCCGCGTCGGTTTTCTGCCTTGAAGCGCTGGCCGCGAAGGGTCGAGTCGAGATCGGCGGCGAACCGGAGCTTGTCCCAAGCCCTCTGGCCGCGCGTGTTATGCCATATTCGACAGCGGCGGCGATTCAAATGACAGATCCGCACAAGCGGTGCCGCCGCGACAGCTTCAGAGCCATCAGACCGGCTCGATGTCCCCGGAATCTTCTCACGTCCGTGGGATAAATCCTCCGCGGGTCGTAGGCCGTAATCCGCGAGCCATCCTGCGCTGGCGGCGCAACAACCGCAGTTGCTTGACATCAACCGGTGGTCAGCTATCTTGGACTCAATGGCACTGACTCAGGCCGCGCAGGCTGTACTGCTACCCCTTGGACGTCCGGTTCGATGCCGGTAGGCGTCTGGTCACTCCTGGCCGGTGCCGCCTTCGGCTCCATCCCGTTCGGCTACTTTGCGGGCAGGCTGAATCACATTGACATTCGTCGGCACGGCTCCGGGAACATCGGGTTCACCAACGTCCAGCGTACAATCGGCTGGGCCTGGGCGGTGCCGGTTCTGTTGCTTGACGCTGCAAAGGGCCTGTTCCCGACCGCGATTGCCCATGGTGTTGGCCTGGTACCTGCACTCGTGGGAATTGGCGCTATTATCGGCCACGTCTTCTGCCCCTGGCTCGGATTCAAAGGAGGCAAAGGCGTAGCGACAACGGTCGGCGTTGCCGTCTATCTTTGCCCGCGTAGCCTGCTCGCGGGACTGGGCGTCTACATCGCGGTACTCGCCGCAACCGGTTTCATATCCCTATCCTCGTTGGCGCTTGCAGTTGTTCTGCCTATTCTGACCGCCGTGTTCTACCGGCACAGCATCCTCCTGCTGGTCTTTGCCGTCTGCACGGCGCTAATCATCGTCGCCAGACACTCTTCCAACATGCGTCGCCTCGTTGCGGGAACCGAGCCACGCCTAGGGCTCTGGCTCAAGTTGTTCAGGAGAAGATGAGAATCGCTTTCGTCGGATCCGGCCGCTGGGCACTCGCGCTCGGAGTCAGACTGGCGGCAAACGGACATGAGATCTCACTATGGGAGTTCAGCCGTGCAAACCTGGAACGTCTCACGACGACTAGGCGTCACCCTGACCTGCCCGAAGACGTCCCGGCGACGATTTCTGTAACCGACGACTTGGCAGGCACCGTCTCGGCCGCGCAGGTGATTGTGCTCGCCGTGCCTTCAGAGACGCTGGCCGGTGCAGTCCAACAGGTCAAGGCTTTGAATCCGAAACCTCAAGCGCTGGTAACCGTCACCAAGGGCATTGACCCCAGAACTCTCAAACGGCTGTCGGTCACGATTACCGACGCCCTGCCCGCGCTTCCGGTCGTCGTGCTGGCCGGTCCGGGCATCCCCTACGACCTCGCTCTTGGCGACCCGACCTCGCTGGTCGCGGCATCAGTCAGCGAAACCGCAGCCGCGATGGTGCGGGACGCGTTCACCGGCGGCAACCTGCGGGTCTACTCACATGGAGACGTAGTGGGTGTCGAGCTTGGTGCGGCTCTGAAGAACGTCATTGCCATCGCCGCCGGCGTGGCCGACGGCATCGGCCTGGGTATCAACGCCAAAGCGGCTCTACTGACCCGAGGACTTGCCGAGATCACCCGTCTCGGCCTCGCATTCAATGCCAACCCTCTGACCTTTGCCGGGCTATCGGGCATGGGCGACCTGATAGTAACTGCCTTCTCCGACCACTCCCGCAACCACGTTCTGGGAGTCGCAATCGGCCGTGGCGAAACGATAGCCGGAGCACTGTCCGGTCTGTCGGGAGTTGCCGAGGGCGCGACCACCGCCCGCTCGGCCCGAAGCCTGGCCGGCAGCCAGCGAATCGAGATGCCGATCACCGAAGAGGTCTACAGGATGCTGTATGAAGGCGCCTCCCCGCACGACAGCATGGCGCGGCTGCTGCGAAGGAGCCCGCGTCAGGAAATTTGGAAATGACTCGGGGCAAGCACTACTTGGTCACTGAGGTCTGCCGGAGGCTTGGCATCAAGCCCCACATCCTCCGTTACTGGGAACACGAATTCGGCATCAAACCCGACCGTAACTCCGCCGGCCGCCGCATGTACAACGAGGCCCAGCTTGAGCGTCTGCAGCTCATCAAACACCTGATCCGTACCGAGAAACTGACTGTGTCCGGCGCCCGCCGTCAGCTTGCCAAGATGTCGGCCCAGGCGACCGAACCCGCGGCCTCCAGCGACCAGCGCCAGACCCTTCTCTGGCTCAAGCGAGAACTCCTGGCGATCAAGGCTCAGCTCGAAGCCGGACTGGGTCAGTGAGCCAGGCGGTCTATCAACGACCGCACGCTATGTGACAGTGGCCATAGGTAGACCTGTCCGATAGTGTGGTTGCCGTCCGATGGGAGCGCCTGAAGAAGACATCCCATCCAGAGATAGAGATTCATGGCCGTGACAGCCAGCATGGCGACAACTAGTGCGGCTTTAGCCCTCCGGCCGACATTCTGATGCGAAACTGTCAAAGCCGCGGCCAGAGAGAGCGCTGGCAGCAGCTCGACGAAGGCTCGGTTCCCGTAGCTCTGACCAAACCACCAACACCACCACGTGCCGTTGACCACAGCCGTCAGCAAGAAGGATGCGACCGCTGCTGCACAGATGTATCTAGTCCGGGGCATGCAGATCGCACTGTAGGCCGCGAGGAGAATCAGGATTGCGTACCACGGGCTGTAGACAAACAGACCGTTCCGGACAGATATAAGAGCGTTCAGGATTCCGGCAATCCCTGCCGTGAAGTACTCATTGTAGTAGGTGGAGAAGCGAATTTGCCCCCAAAGAAACCATAGACTCACGGGCTGGAGGGAGACGGTTGCCGCGGCGCCGGCGAGCATCGGCACCGACTCACGAAGTGAGACTCGTTTCCGATGCCAGACAATTGCCACCAACACCGGCAGCAAGAGCGCGTTCGTGTTCCGTATCAAGAACAGCAGCCCGACAAGCCCCCCTAACAGCACTCCGCGGACCGCACGAGTACGTTCGCTGGCGCGAACCCACCTGACTATGAGGAACAGCAGGATGTTGAACACCGCGACTCCCGCCCCGTGGGCCATCGTCATCTCTTTCGAGACGTAATGAATCAGGTTGGTACCAACCAACGCCGTCAGGCAGAAGCCGAATGCCCACACTTCAGCCACGCCGAGACTCAGCATAGCGCGGTACAGAAGCAGGAAAGATACGAAATAGAACACCATCAGTGACCAAGCGACGGCGACTTGATAGGGTGTTGACCAGCCATTTGTCGGGGAATGCGTCACGTAGCGAGCCATGACGTGGCCTATCAGGACTCCGGGCACCTCCAGTATTGCGACGCCGATCGGGAGCTTGTTGGCAGGGTGTCCCGCGGGGGTCAGCGTGACAGAGTCGAGCTGGAATCCGTCCGATTCATGTACTAGCCGGTTGTCATTGCGAAAGTCGATGTCGTGGTCGAGAATGATGGACCTGGCCCAGACGTAGTACCCCTTTCCGTCACTCAGGATTAGCACCTTGTTGTCACCGTACTTCAGGGATACGAGAGTCAGTGCGACCGAGGCAGCAAAAACCAGACCAAGTATGAGCACGTAGGACGTATGCCACGACCTGTCCGCTTGTGTGTTCATGTCAGAGAACGCGGATTCCCCTACGGCTCTCCCGACGAAGCAATGTGCTCGGTTCCCAGTTACCGTCTTGCCTGAGCGCAACGGCGCGAATCGCTGGCTGGCTCCGGTCGCACCTCAAACAAGCCAACCGCGCTTCGCAGGAGAGCAAGGCGTAAGAAGATACGGCAGCAAGACCCTCCCTTGACTCAGGAAGGAAGTACTTTCCCCGGGGAGGCAAGCATGTTCTCCGGTCCGGCAGAAACGCCACGGCCAATTGCAGGTAGCGAGACTCGCCGACTGACGGCACGCCGACGAGTGACTCCCAACGGTTGCGCATGTCGAGCCGATACCAGACTACTGCCTGAGAATCCCCCTTAGGAATTGCGGATCGCTCCAGTCCCAGAGCCGACTCTTCTTCGTGTCCACGTTGACTGGATCTACGTTCCAGAGGAACGTCGCATTGTTCACGCCCCCGTTGAGATTGATGAGGAAACTCGCGAACACAAGCAACACAAAAACCGCCATGAGCAGACCATGGAGCGCGCCGCGGTTCTCAGCGAACCAAATCAAAACGGGGATCAAGAAGTACACAAGATAGGGTACCATGTCGGCGAAGAGGCGAGGGCCGTACGAATGGCCGCCGTACCACCAATCTGGAAAGCTCGATATGAAGAGCCAATGCGCCGCTACTACCGCCACCAGAAGCAAGTCAAGCACCCTGTCCTGGCCCTTCTTCAGTTTCAGGACCATGCCGCCGAGGGCGAAAAGAAACACTGGCGAGTATACGAAGAGACCGCGGGATGGACTGGCCAGAGTCCCGGCCAGACCTTCAAACAAGTGTGCAGTCGTACTCTGCTGGCCGAGTGCGTAGTAAGGCGACAAAATCGAATGGTAGAGCCATAGGTCGTACCACAGATACGGCACGACGACGACCAGACTCCATGCAAGGTAGCGCAGGAGGTACCTGCGGTGGCGAATGGCAACGAACAGGGTGAGGCCGACGATGGACAGTGCGTTTGTCGGACGAACAACAAAGGAGTAGGCCAACGGGAGGCTGGCGAATTGCGCCAGGAAGGGCTTTTCGCGGGCCTTCAATAGAATTAGAAGGGCGGCGGCCAGCATCAGCATTGATGGACCGTGTTGCCACAGGGCCCGGCTTGCCGATGACCACGCTGGCGTGCAAAACGCAAAGATGCAGGCCAGGATTAGTGAAAGCCACCCGTTGAGAAACTGCCGCCCCACGAAGTACAAAAGCACTGCAGTCAATGCGACAAAGAGCGATGCCACGAGTATCTCCACTCGCCCGTGGTGGGAAACTGCGCCCGCCATCTGGTTGCCGTTCGCTCGCGTCCTGCCCAGAAACCGCTCGGGCAATAGCGGGGTCGCAACCAAGGCACGCAGCCCCACGTCTATCAGATACACAAAAGGCGCGGCGAGCAGCGGTGTACCGATCGGGTAGCTGCTATATATGTGTCCATTGATCATCACGTAAAGGTAGTGCGGCCCCGGTAGAATCGAGTCGCGATATTCGTCGAGGTCGGTCTTGCCTTCCTTGGCAATAGTGAGAGCCTCGTTGACCGACCATATGGAATCGCACGACTGTGAGACACGACTGAGGCCGTGAACCAGCAGCACCAAGATGAACAACAAAACCGGAGCCCAGAGAGTGAAGAACCCAGCAGCCCTGGAACGGGCGTGAGATCCCGCACTGCGGACGGAACTGGTCGAGGCTGTGGTCTCTGTTCCTATGTGAGGCAATGGGCGCGGTCGGACTCCGTGTCCGTTCAAGGCATCTCGCTCATCAGGTCGACTATTTGTCCGAGGCTACAGCCATGCCTGCAGCCGGATGTCGAAACCGAAGACACTCCAGTTGCCCTGATAGCTCTTATGGTAGGTGCAGTCAAGCGTGGCCCTGAAGTGATCTGAGACAGGCTGCAAGTTGAGTCCCCCGGCTATCATCCACTCTGAGACCCCCCCGTTGGACAAGGTCAGATCCAGCCGTCCAACTGGCTTCAGTACACCCCTATCCGATGCCGCCTGGAGATACGCCATGTTGTTCCGAATGTGCTGAGCACTAAGGTTCTGGAATTCGGCTTGGATTTCAAGCGGACCGTGGACGAGGCGGGCCTCGGCTGCGAGAGTCCGCCAGGCCGTGTCTGCCGTATCGGGCCGCCCGTAGTAGGCGCGTAGGGCGAGAATCCCATCCACCGCCGATAGCGGTTTGAAGGTCACTCTCCCGCATAGGTCCTTACTGGTATTGTCGTCCTTGAGATTCGCGCCACCGCCGTTAATGACTGCGGCCGACACCGAGAAGCGGCCAGGCGCCCAGCTTCCGAGAATCCCGACATCTCGCGTTCCCGTTGGCTTGGCGTAGCTGGCCAGGAATGAACTACTTGGCAGTTTCTGACTGTCGGGCGGTGTCATGGCGTCCATCCCTAGTGGAAGCAGGAACTGGCCCGCGCGCAGCCGGAAACTATCACGCCATTGCAGGTCGACGTACAAGTCCTGCGGCTGGAGCATGCTGACATCGCCACTTGCTCGGAAGGAAACGGCGCGGCTCAGTTGTCCGGTCATTCCGATCGGCGCAGAGACTCGATCGAGGACAAACTCGCTGTGAGCGAGTCCTCCCGTCTGTGCCTGCCACCATTGCGCGCTGCTCGCGACTAGCGCGTCCATCGTCAACTTGTCACTGATCAGGCTCAGTTCGGCCCGGGCAACACCTACAACGGCGAGTAGTAGCAGAAACCGTAACAATACGTTGCGCATCCCAGCCATTTGGTCCTCCTTTTCAATCGCGAGCGTCTATCCGCATCCCTGCAGTGTGAAGCACAGCAGGATGATCGGTCATGGACGATCAGCGTCTGGCTGTCCGTAGCCAGTTGTATGCCAGCCTCCTACCAAAAAAGTACTGCCAGTAACCGACAAGCAGGGCCAGGTTCGTCCATACGTAGTATTGCGGAAACAGGAGCTTTCGTAGATGGCCGCGTGCAACTAGCACGAGGGGGGTCGTCAGGTATGCGAGAAGCTGGAGCATCAGCGCGACGCGGAAAAATGGAATGTGCCAGCAAACCGCGCTGCCTACGAGTATTGCCAACAGCAGGAACGGCGTCACCCAGCGCAGGAACTTGTGGGAAATCAACACCCAAGACTTGACTCCGTGACTCGGCAGAAACACGTCCGGCATCATGAAAAAGGCCTGTATGTTTCCGCGGCTTATGCGGGTCTTGCGCGTGAACTCGACTCTCGCGGTCTCCGCCTTTGTCCACGACTTTGCCCGGGGTTCATAGACGGCAGAATAGCCCCACAGAAACGGCCGAGTTCCCATTATCCAGTCGTCGTTTATGGTCTCGGGAGGAATCGGCTGACATAGCGACCGGCGCAACATCATTGCCCATCCATAGACCCCAACAGCCGCGCCGAGTTCACCTTCGAGTCGTTTGAGCCAGTTCTCATATCGGTCCCAAGCTCCCTCGGCCACGTGACCATCCTCGTTTCTCCGCTCATAATGGAATAGCAGCACGCCGACTTTCTCGTCGTGGAATCGGCTGGCAGCGAGGCGCAGTGCGTCAGACGACATCAGCACATCGGCATCCGTGAAGAGCACAAGGTCGCCGGTGGTAAGGGGGACGAGCTGATTGAGCACCTCAGACTTACCCAGTCTCTCGTCTGTTGTCCAAAGGTGCACATTCTCACGCTTAAATGATCTGACGATTTCATTCGTGTGGTCCGTGACCGCGTCCGTACCGACGACAATCTCGAGTCGGTCTGCCGGGTAGTCAAAGGCCAGGCAGTTCCTGATCTTGTCGGCGATGCACAGTTCCTCATTCCAAGCCGCGATGACCACCGACACACGCGGTAGCTCCACGGCCTGGGCGGCCGCTGGCTTTGACCGTTTCAGTACGACCAACAGAACCAACAGTATCGGGAACAACACCCAGTTGTATATCATGACACCAATCGGAACCCAGATCAACAGGATGGCAGTCAGGCTGGTCACGAGAACGCCTAGCAAAGCCACCTTCTCGGTGCCGCATCGCGGATGCCGCCTTGGGCTAGGACGTGGCGATATACCTCGAGATGCTGAACAGCAGACTTGGACCATGAGAAGTCGGCCGAGCGTGCCAGTCCTCGTCGTCGGAACTCGGCACGCAGTTCAGCGTTTTGAAGGATGCGCCGCAGGGCTCTCTCCAGTGCCGCGACATCGTTTGCGGGAAACAGCAAGGCGGCGCCGCCGGCGACCTCCGGGAGCGACGACGAGTTTGAGGCCACGACGGGTGTCCCGCAGGCCATCGCCTCTACGATGGGCAGGCCGAATCCTTCGAACAAAGACGGAAAGACCAGCACTTGCGCGAGGTTGTATAGCCCGCGCATCATTTCCTGCGGCACATAGCCGAGAAAGTGCGTACTGTCAATAATGCCCAGCTCAAGAGCGACCCTCCGCACGGAATCCGCTCCCCTACCGTCGCGACCCGCGAGGACAATGCCGTCCACTATTCCATCACGGACAAGCGGCGCGCCGGCCCTCAACAAGGTTTCTATGTTCTTCCTTGCTTCCACAACCCCGACATGCAGGATGTAGAGCATCGGCAACCCTAGCTGCTCTCGAATTTGCGTCAGGTACTCGCGATCGTGACATGGGACGTAGCAGTCGTCGATACCATGGTGGATA
>DATJQV010000062.1 GCA_035505375.1 bacterium
GGAAGCCTACGGGAAGTCGTCTCCGGACTCAGCACCGTCGACGCGATCCAACGCCGGATGACAGCTTACGTCCGTCTGCATGCACCTTTCACCTGCAATAGCCCCGATTTTCAACAGCATTGATGCCACGCTCCCCGTATACTACATATGCAGGGGCAAAGGTCGAACCTGAAGACTTACGGCATGCCGATGACCAAGGACGTGGGATTGAGGTCTAGAAGCCTGCGCAAACGACCCCGGCTGCCCCAGAACGAATCGGCCCGCAGGTTCGCCGCCCTGCGTTCTTGCGGAGAGCCGTTCGCGGCCTCAACTTGCCCTCGACGGCCTCGACCTCTTTCTCCGCCGCGGGTAGTCCTGTTGTGGCGACAGCGAAGCTGCCGCTTTTCCGCACTGCCAATGCAGGGTGGGGAACTGCGTTCCCGCGTTCCAAGTCGCGGCGCTTGACTTCGCGAGGGGAAGAACCTAGCATTAGTGGAACCAAACAACGTTCTTGCACAGGTCTGGATTCAGAGTCGGTGCCCGGCTGCTGCAGCTCTACTTCATAATCGGGCTGCTTGCACTTGCCGGAGTCTGGTTTTTCTTTTCCCAATTTCTGCTGATCAGGCTGTCGAGGTCATGGCAGGGATACGTTTCGACCCTGTCGGCACAGCTCGAGAGCGACACGCATCTCCGCTCGCGAATATACGCGAAGTTCATGTCGCACGCGACCGAGACTTCGGAGGGCAGTTCTCCGGAGCTCGACATAATCTTCGATGAGATAATAAAGAAGCTCGATTTCCCGGTCATAGTCACCGACGCCACTGGGAGGCCGACTTCCTGGCGCAATCTACCGGTTGATAACCCGGATTCGGCGCAGCTTGCCGGACTCACGTACGTGCTGGACAGCGAGCACGAGCCGGTTCCTCTCGTGGTCGCTGCAGGCGATTCGTCGCGCATGCTCGGAGAGATTCACTACGGGCTGTCCGCGTCCGCGGTGACGCTGCGCAACGTGAACGCCAACCTGGTGCGCTCGGTTCGCTATCTGACGGTCTTCTCGGTGCTGCAGGTACTGCTCCTCATCGGTTTTGTGATTGTCGGTGTCTGGGGAGTGCTCGTCTACAAGAAGCGGGAGCAGGAGCAGATTTGGACCGCTCTAGCCAAGGAGACCGCGCACCAGATGGCGACGCCGCTCTCTTCCTTCGGCGCCTGGCTGGACGTGCTGCGTGAACGCTCCCCGGATGCAACCAAGGAGATGGAGCAAGATCTGGTCAGGATGAAGGAAGTGCTGGACCGGTTCAGCCGTATTGGCCTTCCGCCGGAACTGGCACCGCATCAGGTCGGCCCGGCCATCGAACGTTCGGTGGCCTTCGTCCGGCGCCGGTCGCCGAAGACGGTGACGTTCACGACTGAGGTAGTGGATGACGCGACGGTCTTTGTCGACGACGTTCTCTTTGCGTGGATGCTGGAGAACCTGCTCAAGAACAGTGTAGATGCAATCGGTACCAAGCCCGGTGAGATTAGAGTCCGATGTGCGCTTTCCCCGGACCGGCGACTGCTTGAGATTGAGGTCACTGATTCAGGCGAGGGTGTGAAGACCGACCGGCTCTTTGAACCGGGCGTAACCACCAAGAAGTACGGCTGGGGAGTCGGTCTGACCCTGGCCAAGAGGATTGTCGAGAGCTACCATCAGGGCAGACTGCTGCTCAAGGAGTCACAGCCGGGCAGAACGGTGTTCTCGATATATCTGCCGGTCAACCGGAGACCGGAGAAGGAGCCGCAGCGCAACTCGTCGTCCTGAAACCAAGAAAGGAAGACCTTGAAGATACTCTGGATTGACGACGAGATTGATATGTTCCGGCCGTTCGTCTACGCACTGAAGGACAAGGGCTACGAGGTCGAGACGGCGACCAATGGTCCGGATGGGATCGAGCTGGCCAAGACCCACGACTTCGATCTGGTGCTGCTGGACGAGATAATGACGGGCATGGACGGGCTTGAGGTGCTGCGCCGGCTCAAGCAAATAGACAACAACCTCTTGGTCGCCATGGTCACCAAGTCCGACCAGGAGGCGCTAATCAACGAGGCATTCGGCAAGCTGGTCGACGACTTTGTCATCAAGCCGTTCACGCCGGCGCAGTTGCTTGCGGTCATCAAGCGGCTGCTTGAGAAGCAGCAACTGGTATCGAGCCGAATCGCGCAAGAGTACATGGCGGCAATGAACGAGGCGCGCGACCTCGATTCGTGGGAAAGCTGGGTCGAGTATTACCGGTTACTGGGCAATTGGCAGCGGCTGCTCGGTCGGTACGCCGACTCGGGACTGCAGGAGATTCAGGTCGACCGGCGGCGCGAGGCTAACGTCGGGTTCAATCACTTTGTCGAGGACGAATACCAGGGCTGGCTTGCCGGCAAAGGGCCCACGTTGTCGCATCAGGTCATGGATCGGTTCGTCCGTCCGCACTGGACCGGACCCAACACCTATCTGCTTTTACTCGATTCCATGCGCGCCGACCAGTGGGAAGCAATTGTGCCCCTGCTTCAGGACTACTTTGACATCAGCACAAGTTCTTACTGTTCGATACTTCCAACCGCGACCCCGTATTCCCGCAATGCCATCTTCTCCGGGTTGCTGCCTCTGGATATCCAGCGCCGCTATCCGAAGTACTGGGTAACCGAGGACACCGGACAGAACCGTTTTGAGGCCGAACTCCTGGAAGAGCAGTTGCGTCGGATGAGGTTTGATGGTCGTCATCTTTTCATCAAGGTCTCGCATGGCGGCGAACTTGAGAACAACCGTGCCGCGCTGCTCGACAAGAACGTCCGGTTCGCGGCCGTGGTTATCAACTTCCTCGACCTGCTGATTCACTCCATCAAGACGACGAGGCTGCTGGATGAAATCATCCCTGATGACGCCTCCCTGGTTGGAATGACCCGGGTCTGGTTCTCGTCATCGCCGGTGTTCGAGTTCCTGAAGACCCTGGCGCGACGCGACTGCACGGTCATCGTAACAAGCGACCACGGGTTCATCCGGGTGAAGCGGCCGACGCTGATATACGGGAGCCGCGAGATATCAGCCAACCTCCGCTACAAGCACGGCGCGGCAATCCGGGTCGAGGGGCGGGACGCAATCCTGCTCAACGACCCTGCGACCTTCATGCTTCCTTCCGACCATATCGGCACGAAGTTCGCCATCGCCAAGAACGACTACTACTTCATCTACCCGACCAAGCCGCGGGAGTACGAGAAGGCCTACAAATACACATTCCAGCACGGCGGCGTCTCGCTCGAAGAGATGGTTGTGCCCATCGCCACCCTCAAGCCGCGCTAGCGGACGACAGCACAGCCACGGTTCTGCGGAGTACCGCCAAGTTGAGTTCTGGTTATCCTTCTGTCAGTTGTGAGAGACTACCTGCGGAAGCGGCGGCGGATTGCCAGCAGCGCAAGTGTAAGGGTAGATACCCCAAGCAAACCTTCGATTACGCGCACGAGCGCCCGCCAGGGATTGAAGAAAGCCCCGGGTTCCACGATTCTGAACTGCCCGACAACGAGGTTGCCGAGGGAATAGACCGTTGAGTGCAGGAAGTCACTTAGGTTCTGGAAGATGACTGGCCACGAGAGAGTGATGCCATCGCGCAGTGAGTAAGACCTGAATTCACTCCCAACCGGGAAGCCCGCCAGCATGTTGACACCAGCGAATAACATCCATACTCCGAGTAGCCACCAGAGGGCTCTCGAAGGAGACTCTCCGTACTTGCTAAGCAGCCAGTAGAGCCACAAGCCGATCTTGTAGAAGGCGCTCGACGTTCTACGGCGACGATACTCCATTTCGACAACGTGGAAATCTCCTGCCTCTGAGTAGCACGCGAAGTCCTCTTGGGTGCGTCTTATCTCACGAACGACTCGCTCGACGTCTTTGCGAACCACGCCTTCCAGTTCCTGCAGTTCCGGCTTTTCCGGGTCTTGGTTGTACAACTCCGCCAGTCTCTTCACGCGGTCGCCAAGGCCGAGTGCAGTCCAGGTCTCGATTGGGCGGTAGACGAATTCCGCATCGTATAGGATGTGCTTGGGTCTGGCCTTCGGTTCCCACAGGACGTTCGCGAAGCGGACAACAGGGCGGTCATAGTAGATATCACTCCGTAGGAAGGAGATTCTACCCATGCCCACTGGCATGTCGCGGAATAGCACGTTTGCCGCGGACTCAGAGATCTCGCCACTTCTACTGCCCTCGGAAGCCGTGAACCTTGAGCGTCCGCGAGCGTAGTCGAGTCCCCACAGTAACAGGACGCCTCCACGCTCAAAGTGGAGTTTCTCGAACGTAAGCGTTTCCTGCAGGGCTGTTCTGTAGAGCAGCGCGGGACCCGCCATATGTGTCTTGCGAAAGTCCGTCGGCCCATCGAACTTGGCTCGTGTGAAGTCGGCATCCGACTCAAAGTGCACGTCCGAAAACTCCGCCTCCGATGCAAACTGCGTCTTCTTGAAGGCTACGGAGCCAGTGAACACGTCTTCGCCAAAGTCGGCCCTTTTGTCGAAGACGGCTCCCGAGAAATCGATCTTTCCGTCAAGAGTTCTTGCCCGAAAGTCGGCGCTGCCTCCGAAGTGAGTCCCAGTGCAGTCAACGCCCCCTAGGAATTCGGCAAGGCGGAAGCTGGCTCGTGACCCGAAAGACGCAGATGAGAAAGAGGCGCGTCCGAGGAACTCGGCATCCACAAAGACCGCATCGCCAAAGAACCGCACGTGACTGAAGTCCGCGTCACTCGTGGCGTCTTCCTCCTCGGGTTCGGCTGGTGGCTCATTCATCGCGGGCTCGCCGTCGACGCCGACACGGCGTTTAAGGACGGGCTGGTCCGTGAGGTCTTGGGGGATTGGTCTTCTCCCAAATCGTGCGGCAGTGAAGTTGCATGTGGCGAATGCAAAGTGCTGCAGGTTGTGGGCATGATCCATCGCCGGGAACACAAACCCGCGGTAGTCAAGGCTACGTTCGTGCCAGCCAGTATCGGTGTAGTGGTGTAGCATTTCATCATCCCACATTCCCTCGACCCACGATACCGCAGCTACGTTGGTACCGAGACGAGGGTCGGCGCGTTGTGCTAGGTAGTAGTTTGCGAAGTGACGCCAGAACTTGAGTGCTGGCTTGCCACGACTACCTACTGGTAGGTGGAAGATACACAGGTTCTCGTTCGGTTCAGCCTCTCGCAAGCACGTGTGCTGGCCGCGGTGCCACCCGCATTGCGCCATGTGCTAGCTCCAAGCCTCTCGTCGAGTCGGGACAATCTCGTTAAGGGAGGTGAAGATGAGGAAGCTAGATACGTTCCTACCAGGATACAGCTTGCGCACGGCCTCCTCGTAGAACCTGAGCTGGCCATCGTGATATTCGCGGGCCAGTGCCGGGATGTCCTTCTTCACGACCTTGAAGGTCTTGTAGTCGTAGATGCGGACCTCGTCGTCCGTGACAATCACGCGGTCGATGCGGCCGGACTGGACAGTTCCGTCGGCGTCCATGTACATGATCGGCAACTCGGCGAAGGAGCCGGGCAACGGAGAGACTACGGACTTGCAGCCGACATTGGACATTAGACCATGGACTGTGGACTCGATGATGGCGGCCAAGGAAGAAGGCAGACCGGCCAGCCGAAGCAGGCGACTGACTTCGGCTGCGAGCTGCGAGCTGTCAGCCGTCAGCTTTCCGTTTGAGATTTCCTCAAGCACCTTGTGGATGACTTCGCCGAGGCCGACGCCTTCCTCGCCGTGCTGCTGGAAGTCCTGGGGCAGGTTGCGGGTGACACTCCGAATAGAGGGAGGAGGGAGGATTGAGGAGGGAGGAGAGACACGGCGGAGTGGCCTGGATTCTCGCTCGCGGAGCGCAGGCGCTGCGAGAGCCATGTCGGGGATGTCGGCCGGCGTGAGGCAGGTCACGTTTGGCAGCGAGGGTTCGAGGGCGAAGCCGGTATCGGTTTCGTGCAGGCCGAGGTGTTGGACCAGCCATTCGAGCCGGGTCTTCCTGAGCGTGCGTTCGTTCCACGTTCCGGTCAGGAACATGGCGTCGCGCGCCCGGGTGCAGGCCACGTAGAATACGCGCTTTTCTTCTTCGTACTCCTGCTCGACGTGCTCTTTGTGCAGCGGGTGTTCGCGTCTGATGCCCGAGTCAGGAACGTAGGAAACCGCCACTTCGTCCGGGCTCGTTTCCTCGACGACCAGCTTGTCCCCGGACGAGCCGGCGGAGCGGATTGTGGCGTCAAGCCCGGGCAGGAACACGACTGGGAACTGGAGGCCCTTGGCCGCGTGCACGGTGAGAATCTGGACGCCGGGCATGTCCTCGACGCGGACGTCGGCTTTGGCTTCGTCGGCGCCGGCCTGTTCGAGCGCGTTCAGGATGCGGAGCGGGTGTTCGCCCGATGCTTCGAGGTCTTCGATGATGGTCAAGAACTTGCGGACGTTGGCTTCGCGCTGTGGTTCCCAGAACCTGGTCCAGACCCGCCGTTCGTCCATGGCGCGGGAGAGGATGCGGGCGAGGGGTTCTTTGTGGACGCAGCCCAGCCAGCTCTTGAGCGCGGCCACTGCCTCAACGACCTTAGGGCAGGTCGAGGTCTGCATGCGGTCCCAGAGGAAGAGGGCAGGGGTCAGGGGTCGGGGGTCGGGGGTCGGGGAGGAATCTGAAGAGGCGGAGTTGGCGAGGAAGAGGTCGCGCTCGGCAATGTCGAAGAATGGGCCGCGCAGGGTGACGTAGAGGGAGACGTCGTCGGTCGGGTCGACAAGGAAACTAAGGAGCGAACGGAGGTAGCGGACTTCGACTTCCTCGTAGAAGCCGGAGCCGCCGAGCACCAGAAACGGAATGCCGGCCTCGCGCAAGGCGTTCTCGATTGGTGCGAGCAGGTTGCGGGAGCGGATGAGGATGGCGATGTCTTTGTACTGGCAGGAGCGCGCGATTTCGACGTCGCCGTCCTTGTCGTAGACCAGCAGGCCACCCTCACCCTTGCCCTCTCCCATCGAGGGAGAGGGGAATCCTGCTTCCTCTCCCTTGGGGGGAGAGGATTGAGGTGAGGGAGAAACAACCAGGCTCTGGATTCGCTTGGCGATGAGGGTGGCTTCGAGCTTGCGACGCTCCGGAGCGTTGTCGTCTGAGCGGGCGAGTATCAGTTCGACGCGGCCGGGGTCGGTATTGCTCCGGGCGCGAGTGAATGGCGCGTAGCGAGTACGCCACGGAGAGGGGTCGGGGGTCGGGGGTCGGCGGAGGATGAGGAAGGGGACATCAGGCGCGAGAACAGGGCGTTGTTGAAGCCGATGAGGGACTCAAGGCTGCGGTAGTTCTTCTCTAGGGTCTCTCGTTCGATCTGCTCTTTGCCCACCCACGCTTCGAGCTTGTCCGCGGCTTGGGCAAAGACTTCGACCTTGGCGTCCCGGAACATGTAGATGGACTGTTTCTCGTCGCCGACGATGAAGATGGTCGGTTTGATGCCGAGGTCGGACTTCGCGCCTTCGCCCGAGCGCCACTCTTCGGTCAGCTTGTCGATGATGCCCCACTGGATGAAGCTCGTGTCCTGGAACTCGTCCACGAGGATGTGGTCCGTGTGTTCGTCAAAGGCGTGCAGTATGTTCTGCCAGTCTTCCTCCTTGTGGAGGACCTTCCACGCCTCGTATTCCATGTCATCATAGTCCACGAACCCGGCAGCGCGTTTGGCTTCAGTGTAAGCTTTGAGGAATCGTTGCTGGAACAGGCCGAGGGCCTGGCCGAACTCGCCTTCCCAGACCGCGGTCGCGATGCGGTTGCGGTACTCGCACATCGCCTGATTCCACGCCTGTTCTTCGTCGTTGCAGCCGCGGATGCGCGGCGTGCACGATTTGGTACGATAGATGTCGGAGTTCTCTTCGAGGAGACGAAAGACCTCCTCAAGTGTCTTGCCCGCTAGTTCCCTTGGGAACAGACGCGAGTACCCTTCGAACCTGGTGCGACCGATCGGGCTCGCGCGGAGCTTCGCAGCGAGGTCGGGCAGGTCGGCTTCGGGCCCGACCATCCGTCCGCGCTGTACCGCAACCCGCCTGGCGAAGAGGCTGTCGAACAACTCGGACAGCCTGGTCCAGCCCTGGGTTCGGTTGCTGGTCACGAGGTCGATGAGTTCGGCGTAGTCACTTGAGTTCCGCTCACGCTCCGCGACCTGCATCAGCACGTCGTACTTGGCGCTTTCCCACGCGGTCGTGGTGTCGGACAGGACCTCGACACGCGGGTCGAGGCCGAGCAGCGGAGCAAAACGCCTGACCAGGGAAAGGCAGAACGAGTGAATGGTCGAGATGCGCAGCTTGAGTGCATTGTCGCGCAGGAACCTGTGTAGGGCCTGGTCTTTCTTCTCCAGTTCGCTGAAGATGCGCTCTTTCATCTCGGCTGCGGCCTTCTCGGTAAAGGTGAGAGTCAGAATCCGCTCGGGCGCGACACCGGCGGCAAGCAGGGCAATGTAGCGGTCGCTGAGTTGCTGGGTCTTGCCCGAGCCGGCCGGAGCGAAGACGACCTTATGCTTCAAAGGAATGACCAATTGCCAAGTACCAATTCCCAATCAAGTCCGAATGAACCAAGGACGAATGGCTCCGCAGCTCGGCTTCGTCATTTCCCCTTTGACTGGTCATTGGGTCTTGGTCATTGGGATCTCTGCTGCCTCGTTCAACCTGCGGCCGCAGGTGTGGCTGAGGCCGCAGTAGTCACAGGCACGGTCGTCACCGGGTTCGGCAGGGAACCGGCCAGCGCGGATCTGCCGCACGACCTCGGCCGCGTTGTCGGCCGCGGCCTTGATGAGTTCCTTCACGTCGTACTTCTTGCCCGCGAACCAGCGCACCTCGGGTTCGCGCAGCGTATAAATGCCGAAGTTGTCGGGCACGGCCTGCGTGTGTTCCGCAGCGTAGAGCCAGGCGTACAGCGGAAGCTGGAGATGGGTGCCTTCGAGCACGGCCTTTCCGCCGATGTTGCGCGGCGAACCGGTCTTGTAGTCGAGGATGCGGAAGAGCCTGCCCGAGGTGTCCACGCGGTCAGCCCGGCCCTTGAGAGCGATGTCCTCGGTCAGCCGGCCCCGCAGCCTCAGTTCGGCCCGTCCGGGCAGGAACCCGCCCTCGCGCAGTCCGGTCTCGCAGCGGATGATTTCCGGCAGGAGCCCGGTGAATACGCGTCGGGTCACTTCGGTCCAGAACACGGGCAGCTCGACTTCCTTGAGAGTGGCGTCGAGCGCCTTGAGCGCGGCTGCTTCCAGTTTCTCCGGCTCGACCGGCCCGTCCCGGTATAGCTTCTCCATGACCAGATGGATTACGAGTCCCCACTGACGCGCGTCGATGTCGTAGTGGGGTTCCTCTGGCGTCTCGATACCGAGGATGTAGTCAATGTAGAACTCGTACGGGCAGCGCTTGTACCTTTCCAGTTGCGTGACCGAGACCGGCCGGGCCGGGCCATAGTCCGTAGCCAGGACTGCAAGCACTTCCCTGTCACTGGAGAAGTCCACTTCCAGCGCGGATTCGGCGAAGGTCTTGCCTACCGCGTTGCCCCGGGCGACTTGTTCCTCGGCTTCGGAGTAGAGTGCGTTCGGACTCGGAGCTTTGGTTGGCTTGAACGTGAGGAAAGGGGTGGGCAGGACCGGTTGGCCATCGTTTGCCGCGTGATAGCTGAGGATGGGAGGTGTGAGCGGCGATTCGATGGTACGGCGGAAGTGGAACCGCTCGTGTTCCTGGTGCCAGTCAAGGTCCGGCATGCCGAGTGCCTTGCGTACCGGGTCGGGCATAATCGGGTCGGCCGAGTAGGCGGAGGGCAGGCTGGTCTCGGTCAGACCACAGAAGTAGAGCCGGCGCGGGTGGATGCCGAGGGTTTCGGTCATGTCTACGACCGTGACGCCGGCAGGCGGGGTTTCGGGCGAACGCTTGGCGTTCTCGACAAGGTAGACCAGCGTCTTGATGAATCGAGCCCGCGTATCGCTATGCCCGCCGAACTCCTGTTCGAACATGGTAATGGCGTCGAGGATGTCGTAGAGCGACTTGCGATCAGCCAGGTGTTCAGCTTCGGTGTCGTCGCTCGTGGTCTCGCTCAGGAACCCGACCCGGCCAAGAAGTCGCTTGAGCGAGAATGCGAATGTGCCGAGAGTAGCATTCTCGGTCAGGCTTGTCCTGATTAGCTTCGTGGCGTGCTGCACCCGCCTCTGTACGTCCTCCAGGAACTTGTCTTCGGAGTCCTCAAGTCCGTTGTCCTCGGCGGCCAGCACGCGCTCGCGTATCTTGTCCCAGTTCTGGCGACCCTTGATGATGCGGCCGCGGCGGGAGTAGTGGTTGAGGGCAGCAGCCGCACGCCTGCGGTTCTCTGCGTCTTCTCCTTCATCGAGTTGCAGCAAACCCGGCAGGTATGGCGAGCCGAGCGCGGCGGCGGCAGCGATGCGTTCGAAGTCGGTGTCGACGCAGCGCAGGAGTTCGAGTGCGGCGACTATCGGCGGTGAGGACGAGAGGCTCGTTTCCGGGTACACAGTCGCATGCACGCCGTAGTCTTCGAACACTCGTTTGACCAGGGGCGCGAATTCGGCCAGAGCGGGAACGGCGACGAAGGTTCCTTCGATGTCGCCCGGCTGGGCGATGATGGCGCGGCAGATTCCTTTGACTTCCTCCTCGATGTCGGGGTATTGGAGGAACTCCGGCGTGGGCAGGGGTGAGGGGAGAGGTACGCGTTCGGTCTCGAACCCACCCAGGGACTGGACGAATTCCGTGAAGCGATCGGGCTGCGCGTAGTCCGGGTCCTTGGGGTCGCTGCCATAGTTGAGCACTAGCACTGATTCGGCATTCTCGACCAGGGCACGTATCAGGTCAGCTTCGAGCCGGTTCGGGGCCACAAAGCTGTCGAGCACGAGCACCGGCGGAAGTTCGGCCTTGGGGACGTGCGACACGGCTTGAGAGAGCATCCCTTCGTCATCGATCCAATTGAGCCGGCTGAGCTCGGATTCGTAGCTCTCAAGGCACTCCAGGCATTCGATCAGGCTGGCCAGCGGCTTCTCAAACCCAACCATCAATTCCTCGAATCTGGCTCCAAGCCCGGAGCGGTCCTCGGCTGCTACGTAGCGCCGGACCTCGGTGATGAAGCCGGCAACCGCACGCGCGTAGCCAATCGAGGAGGGGCGAGGGGCGCGGGACGAGGGACGGGCCTTACTTCCGCTTGAGGCCTGAGGCTTGTGGCTTGTGGCTTCCTGTGTCAGCAGGCGCTGGACGAGGAGAGGCTTGAGCTCAGGTGGCAGGCGGCGGGCTGAGCCGAAGCGGTCGTGGAGGTCGCGAGCCAGTTGGGTGAGGCTTGCGAACACCGACGGTACGATAGCCTCCTTGCCACTGAGTCGCAGCAGTTCGGCCTTGGCCAGCTCCTTGCGGCGCGGGCTGGGGCAGAGGTAGAGGATATCAGCAGGCGCGACGCCGGAGTCGAGGGCCGCTCTGAGCAGCCGCTCACCGGCGTCGTGCGCGCCGAACGGCGCGAGGAATAACCTTCTCAATGCTGGCAGGGCCGGTGCTGGCGGGACACGATCCGAAATCCTCGGCGGATTCCGGTCATGTCCCTATCCGGCGTCAGGACTTGGGCTTGGCTTTGGCCGCGAGCTTGCGTGCGTCCTTACGGCGCCGGGCTTTGACTATCCGGCGATGGCGCATGCGGCGGACCTTTATCTTGCTTCTTGGCATGTTGCTCCTTTGGTGAACTGTGGGATGATTACTTTCGACAATTACGGATAGACCTTTTCAAGCATGCGCGGGAATGGGATGGTCTCGCGGATGTGCTTGAGCCCGCAAATCCAGGATACCGTGCGTTCGAGTCCGAGCCCGAACCCGGAATGGGGGAACGAGCCGTAGCGGCGCATGTCGAGATACCACTCGTACGCCTGGCGCGGCAGCTTGTTCTCCTCGATGCGCTTCTCCATCTCTCTCAGGTCGTCTTCGCGCTGGGACCCGCCGACGATTTCTCCGTAGCCCTCGGACGCAATCATGTCGAAGGCGAGAGCCAGCGTCGGGTCCTGGGCGTCGCGCTTCATGTAGAACGCCTTGATGGCCGCGGGGTAGTGGTGGAGCATCACCGGCCGGTCGAAGGCTTCGCCGATCAGCGTTTCCTCGTCGCCGCCGAAGTCATCGCCCGGCTTGATTTCCTTGCCCTTGTCCTGCAGCAGTTTGACCGCCTCACCGTACGAGATGCGCGGGAACGGTACCTTCACGGCTTCGAGTTTGGTCGTGTCGCGTTCGAGCGTCGCGAGTTCGGGCTTGCGCTTCGCGAGCACGCGCTGCACCGTGTAGGCGACCAATTCCTCGGCCAGCGTCATGTCGCCGGCAAGGTCGAGGAACGCGACCTCGGGTTCGAGCATCCAGAACTCCATCAGGTGGCGTCGGGTCTTCGACTTCTCGGCGCGGAAAGTCGGACCGAAGCAATAGGTCTTGCGCACCGCGGCGGCGATTGCCTCGTTGTAGAGCTGGCCGGTCTGGGCGAGGTAGACCTGCTCGCCATAGTAATCGACCGGGAAGAGCGTGGTTGTGCCCTCGCCTGCGGCCGGCGTGAGGATCGGCGTGTCGCCGAGAACGAAGCCGCTGTCATCGAGGAAGTCGCGCATCGCCTTCACGATTTCCGAGCGGATACGCAGCACGGCGTGCTGGCGGGCCGAGCGCAGCCAGAGGTGCCGGTGTTCCATCAGGAACTCGACGCCGTGCTCCTTCAGGGTAATCGGGTACGGCTCGGACAGGTGGATGAGCTTCAGGTCGGTGGCGGTCAGTTCGTATCCGCCGGGCGCCCGTTTCTCCTCGCGGACGCTGCCGGTGACGGCGACCGACGACTCCTGCGTGACCGTGTCGGCCAGTTCGAACGCCGCGTCCGGGACCTGGCCTTTGAGGAACACGCACTGGATGACGCCGGTGCCGTCGCGCAGGATCAGGAACCTGACTTTGCCCGACGACCGTTTGTTGTATACCCAGCCGCTCAGGGTTACTTCGCTGCCGACAGAAGCGCCGATTTTCTCAATCACTGTTTCCACGGACGGATTCTAGGGCACGAGTCGGGCAAGTCAAGGACTAGGTCAAGGTTAAGGTTGAGGTTGAGGCCGGGAAGAACAGGCCGTCAGCCAATAGCCAATTCCTGATTGCTAATGCCCAACGAATGGCCAAGGCCGGTCCTCGGACCTGGTGATCGGACGCGATTGGTCGTTCGTTGGTAATTGGGTATTGGGATTTGGCAATTCTCTCTTGCCGAGATGGCCATCTCTTCTATACTAGCGGCTTACCTGTATCAGTCTTTAGACCTCGACCTTAACCTTAACCTCTGCCTCTACCTAGTTTGACTTGGGTGCCGACTGGACTAGCATTCCATGGGTGAGCGCTATAGTCGCGCCGATTGACTATCTGGCCTTCCTTGTCCGGGTCGTGGTCGGTTCGTGGGACCCGCGACGGACATGGGCCAGATTCATAGCCCAATTGTCGGTTCATGGTGCCGGAGCCATTCCGGTTGTCATCATCACTTCGGTTTTCATCGGCCTGACCACGGCAGTCCAGACTACCTACCAGTTGATGGGCGTTGTGCCCAAGTACTTCGTCGGCATGGGCGTGGGTCGCCTGGTGCTGATTGAGCTGGCCCCGGTGCTGACCGGGTTCATAGTGGCCGGCCGCTCAGCCTCGGCTATCGCCGCCGAGCTCGGTGCCATGCGGGTTTCCGAACAGATCGACGCGCTCGAGGTCATGGGCGTCGACCCGTACCGGTATCTCTGCCTGCCGAGGGTGCTCGCGACCTGCATCGGTCTGCCGGTGCTCGTGGTGGTCACCGAAGTCGTGGCGATATTCACGGCGCTCATCATCGCGGAGATGATGCTCGACGTCCCGGCCTCGGTCTTTACCTACGGTGTCACGCACTTCTTCATGCTGCGCGACTTCACCGGGGGCATCGTGAAGTCAGTACTGTTCGGCCTGCTGATCGGCACCAGCGGCTGCTACTACGGCTTCAACGTGCACGGCGGGGCAGAGGCAGTAGGACGGGCCGCGACGCGCGCGGTCGTCCTGTCCGCGGTGTTGATACTGCTCGTTGATTTCGTGATTGCGCTGGTTTTCTTCAAGACATGATCAGGGTTGAGGAAGTCAGCAAGCGCTTCCGGGATTATACCGTGCTGGACCGCGTGAGCTTTGAGATCCCGGACGGCAAGACGACCGTGATTCTCGGCCCATCCGGCGTAGGCAAGACTGTGCTGCTGAAGATAATGGCCGGACTGCTCGCGCCGGACGCCGGCCGGGTCTACCACGACGGCAACCGGATACACTTCGGCCGATTCGCGGACCCGAGAGCGGAGACCGGCGGACTTGGGTACGTGTTCCAGGGCGGGGCTTTGTTCGACTCGCTGACCGTTGCCGAGAACGTCGCCCTGGTACTGGAAGAGACGACCCGCCTGAGCCGCGCCGAGGTCCGGAGCCGAGTCAGTGAAGCGCTGCGGCGAGTCGGCATGGCCGAGCATGCGGAGCTGTATCCGCGCGCCCTGTCCGGCGGCATGACGCGGCTCGTAGCTATCGCGCGGGCCCTGGTGGCGGAGCCGCGCTGTGTCTTCTACGACGAGCCGACGACCGGGCTGGACCCCGCAATCCGAGAACGGGTCTCAACCATGATCCGGGAATTGCGAGAGCAGCGCACTCGCCTGCAGGTCGTAGTCACCCATGACCTCGATGCCGCCCGGCTGCTTGCCGACAGCACGTACATGCTGCGGGCGGGCAAGCTGGTTCGGGCGGACAACGTGAGAAAGGAAGATTATGAGCAGGCGTATGCGTGATGTTATTGTTTCGCTGTTCGTGCTGGGCGGCATCGGGCTCGCCATCTTCGCGTATGTATGGTTCTCGGGTCGGGTGACCGGTCGCGACCGCCTCGAATACACGATTGTGTTTCGCGACGTAGCCGGGCTCAAGGTCGGCGACCCGGTGCAGGTGCTCGGCATCGAGAAGGGCCGAGTGGCCGGTATCCGGCTGGCCGGAAAGCACGTTGAAGTGAGAGTGGTTCTCGACCGCGACTTCAGACCTACGACCGACACCCGGTTTGCCGTCCGCTCAATCAGCTACCTCGGCGGGGACCGCTACCTGATGGTCACGCCGGGTGACTCGAGTCCGGCCGCGCAGAACTACGTGTTCCGGGGCATCAACGAATCGCTCGAACTCGAATCGACCTTCCTCAGGCTCGACCGGCTTCTCTCCGATCTCAACCCGGCCGAGCTCACCGACAAACTGGGCAAGTCGGCCGGTGACCTTGTCGGGACGATACACAGCGAGCTCGACAGCTTCCGCACCAACCTCTCAAACACGACCGACAACCTGAGCACCCTGGCTGCCCGGCTCGACACGTTCGTTCAGCTCATAGATACCAACTCCACCGCGGGCAAACTGGTGCGCTCGGACCAGCTCTACGACGAGGTCCGCGGAACCAACACTGAACTCAAAGACCTGATTACCGACATCAAGGCCCACCCGGACAAATACGTAAAGGTCAAATTCAGCCTGTTCAAGTAGGTGCGCAGGGGAGACATCCGTGCGTGAACTACCTCTTGCTGGCTCGCCGGGACATACTTCATGAAGTGGCGCGCCAGGGCGGGATGCAGTGCGGTCAGATGCAGTGCGGTCAGGTTGACAGCCACTGATTATCGTGTAACCTAGCTCATGCTGCAAAAGGAGAAGACGGCCCTTCAGAAGGCTTACGACGCGCTCAATCCGAACCAGCCCCTTGAGCACAACGACCCTCGGCTCGTGCGAGCCCTGTTCGGTGACTTCTTCGATTCGGTCAGGGACCGTCTGCTGCTGGGGAAGTCCCATCGCGCCAAGCTGCTTCTCTCCGGGCACATCGGGTGCGGCAAGTCCACGCTGCTGAACGTGGTCGAGTGCGATGAGGAGATACGACGGGCCTTCATGGTCGTCCGCTGCAGCATCAAGGACTTCGTCGAACCTAATGAACTCGACCACATCGACCTGCTGCTGGCGCTCGCCCTTACCGCGGTGGACACTGCCTTCCAAGGCGGCGTGAAACTGGACACCGCGGCCGCGAAGAAGGTCCGTGAGCTCTATAGCGAGCTGCGCGGACTGGTCCTGCGCGAACGGCAGACCGATACCTCTCGCAAGGCGAGTCTGAGTGCGGAAGCGGGTGTCGGCATCCCGAAGGCGATAGGCTGGCTTAGCGCGGACTTCCGTTCTGAATACCAGATACAGGGTGAATACCGGGATTCGGTGCGCAAGTACTTCAAGCCTCGTCTGTCGGACTTCATCAACACCATCAACTCTCTGCTTGACTCCATCACGGCCCGCCTCGGGTGCAAGGAGTTGCTGATTCTCGTGGACGACTCCGACAAACCGATGGCCGAGACGTCGCGCAAGCTGTTCTATGAGTACGGCAGCCAGCTCGCGCAGCCGAAGGCGAGCATCGTGTACGTCGTAGACACTTCCGTATCCTGCTTCCGGGACTTCGCAGCCATCAGCAACAAGTTGGGCGGAGAGGAGTTCTTTCCCGGCGTCATCGTGCAGCCGGTCGGTGACACGCCCGGGACTCCCAAGGAGCAGGTGCTCTGCCAGGTGCTGAGCGAGCGCGTGTCCGACGCGGTAATCCCGGAAGACTGCCGCCTGATGCTGGCGCGGCTGAGCGGGGGGGTAGTGAGAGAACTGCTCAGGCTGGCTCAACATGCCGTTTTCTTCGGAAAGGGCACGGTCAGCCGGGATTCAATCGAACGGGCCGCAATGAAGGTGTTCAACTCGTTCAACTTCTCGGCCGCGGACGTCGCCGTGCTGCGGGCGGTGCTGAATGACCGCGACTGGCACCCGGCGACCGACGACGAGGAGGCCACCTTTTTCTCACTGCTGCGGCAGCCGGCTGTGTTCCAGTACCGCAACGGAGACCGTAAGTGGCACAGGCCGTACCCGGTGTTCATCCCCTGGCTGCAGAAGCTCGGCTAGAGCTCGCGCAGCGGCTCGAACTAGACAATCTGATTCGGCGTATGCGCCTGCATGTCGGGCAGGGCGGCATCTTCCTGGCCGCAGTCACCGACGATGCAACTCGGGCCCTGGTTCAGGCTCGAATCCGGGCCGGGCTTGCCGACCTCGAGTGGCTGGACCTGTCGCTCACCGGCGACGATCCGCTGAGTGAGGCGGCGCGGATTCGAGAGGCCCGTGGAACCAGCGAAGCCATTTTCGCCGCTGACCTGCGCGGCCTTGACGAGAAACGTGAGCGGCGCGCGCTGGTCAACCTGAACACACGGCGCGAATACGTGCCCGACAAGCACGTCCTCCTGCTCATCTGGTGCCGGCCGGGCCAGTTGCGGCACGTGTCCGACACGGCCAAGGATTTCTGGAGCTTCCGGACCGACGTTGCCCGTTTCGGCGTCATGCCCGACCATGCCGGCAAGGGGACGTCCTTGCCTGCGGTCATGGAGAAGGAGCTGGCCGAAGCGCGTGCGGCGCTGGTCCGTGCCCGTAACACAAGGAACCCTGCCCCGTCGCTGCTGCCGTCGCTTCAATTCCGACTCGCCGAACTCCTGTCCGACGCCGGTCGCCCGGATGAGGCGCTCGAGCACTATCTGCCCGCGGTAGACGCGTACCGCCGGCTCGACGACAAGCGGAACCTTGGCGCGGTCCTCGGTAACATCGGCCTCATCTACAGTGCCAGGGGCGAACCCGACCAGGCGCTGAAGTACCTTGAGGAAGCGCTGGCGACTTACCGCGAAATCGGGTATCAGCAGGGCGTGGCGAGCGACCTCGGCAACATCGGGCTCATCTACAGCGACAAGGGCGAACCCGACAAGGCGCTGAGGTACCTTGAGGAAGCGTTGGCGATTCACCGCGAAATCGGGTATCAGCGGGGCGTGGCGAGCGCCCTCGGCAACATCGGGAACATCTACATCGTCAAGGGCGAACCCGACAAGGCGCTCAAGT
>DATJQV010000063.1 GCA_035505375.1 bacterium
GACCACGTCTGACCACAACATGTACAACGCCGGCGCTTGCCACCAAACCGGTACACCTTCGCTCGACAGCAGGTCGACTTCTCATGCAAGGTAGCCATGCACGAGAATACAGCAGAGAAAACAGACTTAACTCACTCATCCTCAACCACTAGCCGCGCTCACTTTCAACAGCATTTCCGCCACGCTTGCCCCAAGAGACAACCCATGGTCAACCCGGAAACGAACCTAACACTTTCACGCACTGGAGTATAGGCTGGGCTGGACCCTGCTTCCCCCCCCACCCCCGGGACGCTACCCACAGCAGTCACCGGCGGGCCACTTGGTGCTGCTCTTGAAACCAGATGATGGGCTGGCTCTGGGGTCATCTTCCCGGTTAGCCATCGGATGCACTGAAGCACTGCACCCGCGAAACATTCCCGGACTTCTAACCAGACCTAACCGGGGACTGTCCCTGTAAGCCATCCGGGGACTACCCCCCGGATGAGTTGGGGAAGCCGGGAGGGAGGCGGGGGATTGTCAACGCTTTCTGCGGCAGCACAAGCACAAGCTTAAGCCAGCGCGGACGTAGTCCGCGAGTGACCAGTTCTCAGTTTCCAGTTCCCAGTCACCGGACGCCGCCGGCTGTCAGCCGTTAGCTGTCGGTCGGCACATCCCGCTGCCTTGACTTGCAGACCCGCAATCCTAGAATCCCGTGATGGCCAAACCGAACCGCTGGCATCCGGTCATACTGCCTGACGACTATCTCAGGAAGATGAAGCAGGCGCTGGAAGAGGTTGAGGCTCAGGTCGAGGCCAAGACTCGGTACGAACCTGACCCGGACTTCTCCCCTCCTCCCGACGACGACGCCCACTAGACCGTCCAGATGGACGGTCGCAGGCACGCGCTGAGTGCTATCTGTCTTCACCCAGCGTTGCACGCAGGGACGCGACTACCGCGAGATTATCTGGAGCCAGGCTGCCAGCAGGTCGCGCGCACCCTGTGGCCCGGCGAGCTTGACCATCAACAGGGTCAGCCCCAGGGCTACCACAATCAGCACCAGGACGATGGCCAGTCGGCGCAGAGAGCCATCCAGCTTGGTGGCTGGGATGGAATCGCTGACTGGAGGCGTGGGGTTTGGGGTAGTCACGACCACCTTCACCTCTACGCTACAGCCAATGAGCATGACACCCGGAAGGACATCGTTGAGACGATGGTCCGTCCGTGAGGTTGTTGCTATGGGCTGTCGCTGATTGGGAGTTGCCTTCTGAGGCTGGCCGCCGTCGACGGCGATCAGCCGGGCATCCTCGTTCTTCGCGAGGACCGGTCGGGAGGACGACCGGGCGAACACGTATCCTCCTTACCCAGAAGCGGGCTAGCCGCTAATGGGCAGGCGACGGACGTTCATCACGTATTCCTCCTTAAAACCCGGCCAATGGCAGCCGGGTTGCCATCAGCGTACGTGGCGAAGTGTTTCGTCTTGCCTGTTCGCCGCGCCGATGACGTATTTCATAATGGCCCGCAGGCTTCCCGAATTGGGGTCTCTCAGCGACTTCTTGCCTTCCGACTTGGCTCGCGCATTGGGTGGACGCCAAACAGCTTCTATGACGCGAGTCGCGGGGTCGAGATAGCTCAACCGGGGCCACAAAGCAATTCTACGGCCATCCGCACGGGCTGTCAACCAGACCCGGTCTGTCCAAGCGTGAGGGACAGGCACCCTATTTCGGGGAGCTTCAGGACACCCCACGAGGCATTGCAGATTGCGGATTGTCGATTGTAGATTGGCGGAATCCGAGGACTAGGCCGAGGCCATTGTCGAGTTCAAGACGCGCTACGAACCCGACCCGGACTTCTCCCCTCCGCCCGCCGCCGACCAGTCGGCTTGACTTCTAAACCTGCAGCAGTAGTATTCGCCCGATGGTGAACCGCAAACCCCGTGTGGCATTGACGGGAACAAAACTGTACGCCATGTCTCCGGAATTGCCCGGGAACTTCCATGAGGAGGATTACTTTGGCGAAACCGAGTGCCAAGATAGACTTGTCTGCGGCTGTTGCTGAAGCTGAACGCATAGTGGAGGTACTCCGCGACCCGACACTAAGGGCTGTCGCGTTCCCGAAGGTCCTGGACCTAGTTCTGACTGACGGCACCTGCGTTTCAGTTGGACGCACGCAGCCACCTGCCAAGAGACCCACCCAGCGCGAGTCAACCAGGCCCGGCCCGCTTGCTAGATTGAAGGAACTGGTCGAAGACGGCTTCTTTGACCAACAGCGATCCTCTCCCGAGATACTGCAGGCCCTTGCCGAGCGGGGCTATGTGTTGAAGCACGCCGACCTAACATGGCCGCTCTCGAATCTCGCCAGGACCAAGGTACTCCGGAGGAAGAAACAGCGCATAGGCGACGGCGGGCGTCTGGCGTGGTTCTACAGCAATTGGTAGACGGAGCAACCTAGCCAGCGACGACCATGCCCAATAGACCCAGATGGGTAGAATCCCCTGTCATCGACGGCATCAAGAACTACGAGCTGATAGGATGGCACACGTACGGAAAGCTCGTGGAGCAGTACCTAAACCTTAGCGCATACGTGTGGCGAGGGCAGCGTTGCGATGACTGGAAGCTCGTACCTACACTTGACCGAGAAATCCCAAAGGTGGCCTTCGGCAGGCGCGGCAACGTTGCTGAAAACCACCTTGGGGCCTTCAGGTACGCCACGAGAGGCCGGCGAGGTCCTAACCCGCCGGAATTGGGTGAGAACGACATGTGGGCGCTAGGACAGCACCATGGACTGGCCACACCGCTGCTTGATTGGACGAGTTCCCCGTTCGCGGCGGCGTTCTTCGCATTCATGAACGAGGGCAGGCCGCAGACGCCCAGGCGCGCGGTGTATGCGCTACATCGAACGGCGGTGGAGTTAAGATCTGCCCAAATCCGTACGGAACACACACGCGCCAACACCCCAGGTCGCGCTCCGGTGGTGGAATTCGTTACGCCCCTTTCCAACGATAATCCTCGGCTTGTAAGCCAAGGCGGGCTCTTCACTCGCGCACCAAGCGGCATCGACATAGAATCATGGGTGCGGTCTAGCTTCAAGGGCCAGTCAGATGCTTACTGCATAAAGATCACGGTCCCAGATGGCAATCGTCACGATTGCCTGCGGTCGCTGAACCGGATGAACATTAATCACGTCACGCTCTTCCCAGATCTCTACGGCGCCGCCAAGTTCTGCAACACCTCGCTGGTTGTCGACAACTACTAGTTCGTCGCGCGCCCCGGCACAAGGGGAACATGGGAGGGGAACCAGGTACAGGCACCGTATTTCGGGAAGCTTCGGGACAACCATCCCATTCTAGATTCCAGATTGTTGATTGCCGATTGGCGGGCAGGGCGAGCCAATCCATTCTAGATTGTGGATTTCCGATTTTAGATTAGCCGACCCAGGGGAGAAACGGGGACACGATACTAAATAGGTTCGGACGCGCCCGCGTTCAACATCGGGCCACGCCCCCGTTCCGCCCGGCCATCAAGGCCATCGTAGATTCTAGATTGACGATTGTAGATTGGCGGTTGGCCGCGGCTTTGCCGCAAGGTTGAGGTCGAGGCTAAGGTAGAGAGACGACGCGGATCTGCGTCGCAGCCTAAGCACAAGCTCAAGCTTCAACCTCAGGTTCAAGCTGGACGCTGACCGCGGATCGGGGGCGCGGGCTGAGCTAGGAACGAGGCCGGTCAGCGGCAGCCGGAGCGGTCGCACTCTCGGGTGCGTGGACGACGCCGAGCAGGCCGTCAATCGTCAGGTCCTCGTCGAGTTCCGGCCAGTGGATGCCGTAGCCTGACGGCGAGAGCTCGAAGTTGTCCCGCTGGCGTTGCGTGGCCCGGGCGATCCGCTTTGATGCCTTCGCCAGGTCGAACCGGCATTGCCGGCCATCTACCATCATGGTCAGCGTCGTGCCACTCATCCTGACGTCACGGACTTCGTGTGCCTTAGTCATTCTTCAGTTCCTGAAAACGAGCCCACTCCGACACGATATAGTCGAAGTGCTGGAAGATGATGCTCCGGACCATCCTGCGGTCGGCCGGGCTCATGCCATAGGCGTAGGCCTCGGCTATCTCGTACGCTTCGACGTCGAGCCAATACTTCGCCTCGGCGTCGGCCTTGCTGCAGTGGACGTGAATCGGTTCATTCCGCTCGTTAGAGTAGAAGTAGAACCGCCAGCCGAGTATCAGCAGAATCGTGGGCATCAAGAGCAGAATAGCAGGACGTCGCAGTCGGTCAAGCCAGGCCTCTCCCCAATTCCGCCCGCGCGTCATGCCAGTTTACAGCTACCAGTCGACAGCTACTGCCCGCCCACAGTTAACCGCCGACAGCTTCAGACACACGAGATCAGGACTTCATCGCAGCCCAAGCACAAGCTCAAGCCCTAAGCCGCAAACTCCGATGCATGAGCCGCAGGCCGGATTCCGGCCGCGTTCGCGGCTCCGTGTTTGACCACGGTTCGGACTGGGATAGAATGTGTCGTTGGCTGTGGCCGTTGTCAGCCCCAGTCGGGCTGCTGAGTCAGTTCCCTTTCAGGAGGACCGCTGCGCCTTTTCGTATTCACCACCCTGACCGTCTTGCTGCTGGCCGCTACACGGCCGGCGTTTGGGCAAAAGGGGGACAGTCCCTCAGATTCGCACAGGACCCTGCGAAGGGACAGTCCCCATTTTGTCACTCATGTCCCAGTCCGCATGGAGGCCCGGGTCTACTTTGATGACGTCCGGACCCTCCGGCAACTGGGCGACCTCGCGGGCGAGCTGGACGTGTGCACGTGGGTCAAAGACACACTGGGCGGGTATCTTGTGATTGACACCGATTCGTCTCAACTCAAGCAGATTCGGGCCGCGGGCCTGCTCGCGGATGTGACCTATCCGGACATCCGGCAGAAGTTCCGCGAGATGACCGGTCTCCGACAGCGGCAGGACCTCGAACCTGCAAACCGCCAAGAGCGCCGAGGCCAGCATACTGCATACAGCATACAGCATACTGGGCAAACGGATGTCCAATCCGGCGAACCCGCCTCGGGTCGCGGCTTCGGCTATTATCTGACCTACTATCAGGTTGAGGACTCGCTCGCCGCGCTGGCCTCGACCTATCCTTCCATCTGCAAGCTGACAAGCGCGGGGCTGTCTTACGAGAATCGGAACATCTGGGTCCTGAAGGTCTCATCCGACGTGGATTCCACCGAGAATAAGCCGGCCTTCTACGTGGAAGGGGCGATTCACGCCCGCGAACCGATGGCGACCAGCGCCTGTGTCGCGTTCGCCGAGCGCCTCCTGACTCAGTACGGCAGGGACTCTATGACGACGTGGCTCGTCAATAACCGCGAGGTGTACATCATTCCGGTCGTGAATGCCGACGGCTACGTCTACAACTCGGATTCGGGCGGAGATGAGGCGAACTGGCGCAAGAACCGCCGCAGCCCGGTGCCTCCGGACATCGGCGTCGACCTGAACCGCAACTTCGGCTACAAGTGGGGCGCCGATAACGAGGGCTCGACTGGCCATCCCTGGGACGAAACCTATCGCGGCCCGGCGCCGTTCAGCGAGCCTGAAACTCAGGTGATACGCGACTTCCTGCTTGCGCACAGGCCCCGCACGTGCATGGACCTGCACAGTTTCGGCCGGTACAACATGTACCCGTGGGGCTGCACGGTCAACCCGCCGCCGGACCGGGCGATGCTCGCAGAGATGGTAGACACATTCCAGGCAAACAACCACTACCCCCTGTCACAGACCGGGCAGATTTGTACGACCATATACCCCTGCAACGGCATGTCGACCGACTGGGAGTATTCGGACACCGCGGGCAAGTTCTCATCCTACGCCTTCAACTGCGAACTCGGGATTTACGATTTCTGGTACGGCTGGCTGGACTCGAGCTACATCAGGAACGAGTGCAACCTGAACATCCCCAATTTGTACTACCTGACGCGGGTGGCCGGAGCCTGGTTCGATGTGGCATCTTCGGTGCTGGATGACTCGGTCACCGGCAACGGTAACGGCCGCATTGACCCGAATGAGCTCTCCGGCATTTGGTTCACGCTCAGGAACCGGGCAGTCCATCCGATGGACTCGGCCTACGCGATTACTGCGAGGCTGGTGTCGGAAAGCCCCGACGTGCAGGTGCTGGACTCGGGCCTCTCGTTTCCCAACGTTCTGCGCTCGAGCACGGTCGATGACCATGCGACGCAGTTCCACATCCGCACGTCCGGCACTATCGCCCGCGGAACGTTCGTGCCGCTCCGCCTTGAGTTGTCTTTCACCGATGCCGGTCGCATGTACAATCAGGGTGTGGAATTCTCGGCTCCGAACTGGCGTCGGCCCGTGACCGCATTCGCGCCGCCTGCCTGTTCATTACGGCTCACCGCGGCGCCAATTCCGGCCGTAGACCGCGTTCGCTTCAGCCCCAAACCGGCGGCTGCCGTCGGCCGCCTCGACATCTTCGCAATTGACGGAACCCGGATGGCGATGAGTGCCGTCTCCGGCCCGTATGTGTGGGACTGCACCCGCGTACCGGCCGGCATCTATTTCTGCCGCCTCACCGCGGCCGGGAACACCGCCACAACCCGTGTAAGCATCGTGCACTAGAGGAGTCTTCATGTTGTATCGTGACGCCGGTGTCGACATCAACGCCATGGATGCGGTCAAGCGCCGGATTGCCGGCATCGCCCGCTCCACCTACGGACCGCAGGTTCTCTCCGAAGTCGGGCTGTTCGGCTCGCTCTGCCGCGTCCCCAAGCTGCGCGACCCGGTGCTGGTGGCGAGTTGCGACGGCGTCGGCACGAAGCTGGTCGTAGCCCGCATGTGCGGCCGCTACGACACCGTCGGCATCGACATCGTCAATCACTCGGTCAATGATATCCTCACCCTTGGGGCGCGGCCGCTCTTTTTCCTCGACTACATCGCCCACTCGAAGCTCTCGCCCGAGCACCTGCTTGAGCTGGTCAAGGGACTGGGCAAGGCCTGCCGCGACAATGGCGTTTCCCTGGTCGGCGGCGAGACGGCGATGATGCCCGACATCTACCGGCCGCGCGACTTTGACCTCGCCGGATTCATCGTCGGGACCGTCGAGCGAGACCGGATCATCGACGCCACGCGGGTCGCGCCCGGCGACGTGGTAATCGGCCTCCCATCCTCCGGTCTGCACACCAACGGCTACTCGCTGGCCCGTCGGGTGCTCTTTGACAAGGCCGGGCTGAAGGTCGGCTCGCGGGTCAAAGGGCTAGCTCTGACAATCGGAGAAGAACTCCTTCGGCCGCACCGGTCGTACCTCGAGACGGTCTATCGCCTGCTCGGCCGCGTCCACGCGCTGGCCCATATCACCGGCGGCGGCTTCTACGACAATATCACCCGCCTGTTACCAGGCGAGGTCTCGGTCATCATCCACAAGTCGAGCTGGAGGCCGTTGCCGATATTCGCGCTGATTCAACGCCTCGGCAGCGTACCGGACGGAGAGATGTACCGGACATTCAACATGGGCATGGGCATGGTCCTCATGGTCGCGCCCAAGCAGGCCGACCGAATACTCGATTCTGTGCCGGGCAGCCGCGTCATCGGCAAGGCCGTCCGCGGCACCTTCGGCGTGTCGGTCATCTGAATGGGGACCGGGGATCAGGGGTCAGGGACCGGGGTACCCGAATCCCGACCGAGCCAGGACATTCGAGACTACCGGGACTTGAAGGTCTGGCAGGAGGCGATGACCCTTGTACGGCTCACCTACAAACTCACCAAAGAGCTACCGCGCAACGAGGAGTTCGGACTGTCCCTGCAAATGACACGGGCTGCGGTTTCGGTCCCGGCCAACATCGCTGAAGGTCACAGCTCGCAACACCGCAAGGTATTCCTCAATCATCTGTCCATGAGCCGGGGATCTCTCGCAGAACTGGAAACCTACTTCGCACTGCTGACCCAACTTGAATTCGTGACTCAGGAACAAGTGGCTGTCGCGTGCAACCAAGCTGGATTGGTCGGCAGATTGCTGAACGCCCTCATCCGAGCGCTGAATCCGCGGTAGGCCGGCTGGCCACGGCGTCCTGATATCTCGGTCTAACCCGATCCCCGACCCCCGGCCCCCGATCCCTTCTCCGGTCATCCGCGCGGGTGAAAGGTCCGGTGGGTCTCTCTCAGGTATTCCCGGTCAACGTGAGTGTAGATTTGGGTCGTGGCGATGTTCGAATGCCCGAGCATCTCCTGCACCGCACGCAGGTCTGCCCCGCCTTCGAGCAGGTGCGTGGCAAAGGAATGCCGGAGCGTGTGCGGCGTCACGCGGCGTTTGATGCCCGCCAGCGCGACACAGGAACGGAGTATCTTGAGAAACCCCATCCGCGACAGCGCGCCACCGCGTTGATTCAGGAACAGGCTCGGGCTCGTCTTCCTTCCCGCATAGTGAGGCCGAGCCGCGCTTAGGTAATCACGCACCGCCTTGATGGCCGGCTGCCCGAGCGGAACCACCCGCTCCTTGCTTCGCTTCCCCATCACCCTCAGGAATCCCTCGGTCAGCGATATGCTCCCGGTGCCCAGCCCCAGCAACTCCGACACCCGCAGACCGCTGCCGTACATCACTTCCAGCATTGCCTTGCTGCGCAGGGCCCAGAACCGATCCGGCGCACTGCCCGCCGCTTCGATCAGCTTCGCTATCTCGTCCTGGGTCAGGACGCTCGGCAGCTTGCGCCGCTGCTTGGGCAGGTCAATGTCATCGGCGGGATTGATCGTCATCATCTGCTCGGACGCGAGGAAGCGGAAGAACAGGCGTATTGACACAAGCTTGCGAGCCACAGTTGTGGTCGCCAACCCGGCGCTGCCGAGTTTCCGGGCGTAGTCGTGGAGCGTATGCCGGCTGGTGGCGGCCGGTCGCTCGGCCGCCTCGGGCACGGCCAGAAAGAACTGCTTCAGGTCGGCAAGGTAGCAGTCGGCCGACGCGCGAGTGACGCTTCGCTCAACCAGCAGATAGCTGACGAACCGATCCAGTAGCTGCCGAGCCGCCTCGGCCACAGGTTGAGGTCGAGATTCGGAAGGACTCGCGTCCTGTCTAAACCTCGGCCTCAGCCTTGACCCGTTCTTCTGCCCCGCTGATGACCGTATCATGCTGGTATCGGTCATCCGGCCTCGGGTGGTCTTCATTGCAGTGCAGGCCTCTCGACTCGGGCCTTCGCAGCGCGCATTCGACGACGAGGAACGACACGGCCAGCAGGTTGCGCAGCTCCATCCCGGCGACCGATGACGCCAGACTCTCGGCTTCGGCTGTCAACTGTCGTAGCTCTAGACGCGCCTCGGCCAGGCCGGCATCGGTCCTCACAATCCCGGCACTCTGCCACATCCGGCTCTGCAGCCGACGGCGCAGCTCGGCGACCCGTTCATCGGAAGTCGGCTGTCGGCTGGCTGAGGGCTGTCGGCTTTCTGGACTCTGGACTCTGGACTCTAGATTCTGGATTCTGGACTCTGTACTCTGGACTTCCCGTGCTGCCCGTTCCGCTGCCCGGTCGGCCATCACCAGCGCTTCGAGCAGCGAGTTCGAGGCGAGCCGATTCGCTCCGTGCAGGCCGGAACAAGCACACTCGCCCGCTGCAAAGAGTCCCGGGACCGACGTCTCGGCCCAGTCGTTGGTCTCGATTCCGCCGCAGATGTAGTGCGCGGCCGGCACGACCGGAATCGGCTGCCGCGTGATGTCGATGCCGAGCTTGAGGCAGGTCTCGCTGATGTTGGGGAACCGCTCGCGGAGCCGCGTCGGGTCCAGGTGCGTTGCGTCGAGCAACACGTAGTCGCCGCCGCGCAATCTCAACTCCGTGGCTATCGCCCGCGCCACCACGTCGCGCGGTGCCAGGTCCGCATCCGGGTGATACTCGGGCATGAACGCGTGGCCGTCGCGCGTCCGGAGGATTGCCCCCTCGCCTCGGACGGCCTCGGAAATGAGAAAGGCGCGGCCCTCAAGTCGATGTCCGTACATCGAGGTCGGATGGAATTGCACGAACTCCATGTTCGCAATTCTCGCCCCGGCTCGATAGCCCATCGCGACTCCGTCACCGGTCGCAATCTCCGGGTTGGTGGTGTGCAGCCATGCCTGCCCCATGCCCCCGGTCGCAAGCAGGCACATGCGCGCCCGGACGAACTCCACGCTGCCGCTGGACGTGTCGAGTACGAACGCACCGCAGCAGCGGCCGTCGCCGCTCAGTGCCAGGTCCACGACGAAGTGCTCCTGAAGCATCGTCACCTTCGGGTCGGCCCTTACCGCCCCAAGCAGGCCGCGCTCTATCTCGACGCCGGTGAAGTCTTGAGCGTGGACGATGCGGCGGCGGCGGTGGCCGCCCTCCTGTCCGAGGTCGAAATGCTCGTTCCCCGACCCGTCAGCGTAAGTATTGAATGGCACGCCCAGGCTGAACAGCTCGCGCACGAGCCCGGGCCCGGCCTCGGTTATCAGCCTGACGACATCGGGATGAGCGATGCTGGCGCCGGCCCGGAGCGTGTCCTCGTAATGAAGCTGCGCGCTGTCATCGGATGCCACTGCCGCCGCAATTCCGCCCTGGGCGTAGTTCGTGTTCGATTCCGTGTCCGCCTTCTTGGTGACGAGCAGGACCGACCCGTGTCGGCCCGCACGATGGGAGAACCAGAGCCCGGCCATGCCCGAGCCGATAACAAGGAAGTCGCAGGAAAGTGATTCAGGAATCAAGGAATTGAGGGATCGAGTGCTAGAACCGGTAGCAGACCTTGACCCCCGGCTCGACATCGCCGGGGCGGAGCTCGACCCGTGAAGTTGAACCGTCCCGGCCGGCGAAGAACGCACAGTCGACGAAGCTCACCAGCCGATTGAGCACCAGAGCCCCGACGGCAAACTGGGCGTCGAGCGCAGCGGTACGGCCCGATCTCCTGGTTCGGTAGTACCGAAACCGGGCCGAATCCGAGCTCCAGGTCCAGGCCTGTGACCCGAAATAGCCGTGGCTCTCGTAGTAGGCGTGCTGCAGGGCCGGGTCATCGGGATACGCATCCCGCGCGTCGGCCCGCACCTGCTCGTTGTACAGATCGGCATTGTCGTATTGCTCCAGCGCCTTGTAGTAGCGCGACTCCTTGACGGCAAGGTCGGCGCCGGCCTCGTTTGCGGCGAAGAGCCGAGCATCATGCTCGCGTGCGGAGCTGGCCCATGAGAATCCCGACCAGACTGCCCAGAGCGCGCCGTCCAGCCAGAGCAATGCCTCGCCGCGCTTCGCATTGCCGAGCATCATCTGGCCAGTCCCGGGCAGAGCCCAGGAAGCCAGTATGGCGGTGCCGCGAGAAGACTGCTTCGGCGCGGGCGTCCCGATTGACGACTGAATTGACCACGAAGGCTGCGGTTGGGCGGTAACAATCATCATTGCCAACAATGTATTGCAGATCATGTTTCCCCTCTCATTCGATGACGACCTTGCGGCATCCGACATCAGCGCCGTCACGTGTTACAAGAAAATACGCGCCGCCGCTGACGCCACTCAGGTCCAGCTCGTGCCGCGCCGTCGACGATACCCGTCGCACCTGCCTGCCGGAAGCATCATAGAGCACGGCCACACCGGTCGGCGACCGCAGGTCGACCTTCAGGTGGCCGTAGTGCCCTACGATACTCGGCCGGCCGGCAAGCCTGCTTCCGGTCGCTGGTCCGTCTTCAACCCCGACCAGATTCCAGTCGGTCAGCTTGGCGTAGATATCGAAGCCCTGATGCCGGCGATTGTCGGTCCAGGCGAATGCCAGCACGTTGCCGCTGGCGACGACGCTCTGCCCCACGGTCCAGTGATAGTTGTGTGGAAACAACCTGGCGTCGTTCAACATCTGGTTGTGGCTGATTCGCGTGCGGTCGGGCCGGAACCGCTGGCAGTAAATCTGCGGGCATCCCGGAAAGTCTCGTTCGTCGTTGAACTCCACGGCCAGCCTGCCGTCCGGAGCGAACGCGCAGCTCGGCGAGTAGGCGTCAGTCAGGGTAACGTTGTCGTTCACTCGCTCGTTTTCACCCAGCCTGGCTCCGGTCGAATCGAACCACTGAAGGTAGACGTCGTAGCCGCCGTTTCGTCCGTCTTCCCAGGCGACGGCAAACCGGCCCTGTTCGTCAATCGCGCACGCCGGGTAGCCCTGGTACGTGTTGCCGGCATCGGTATTCACCCGGATGTTGCGACCCACCGGCGAGCCGTCAACGCGGTACGCCTGGCAGTAGGCGTCTGAACCGGTCAGCGAGTCGCGGGAGTCCATCCACGCCGCGACAAACCGACCCTGCCGGTTCATCGCCAGGCTGCCGTATTCGCCGTCGGCGGTGGTGTCCTGCACTGACCACTCCGGTCCGAGGGGATTGCCACTCGGATCGTACCGGCGGCAGTAGATCTTGTACGGGCCGTCGCGCGTGTCCATCCAGATTATTGCCGCGTCGTTGTTCGAATCCATTGCCGGATAGGGGTACCACTGCGAAGCACCCGTGGCATCAGAATTGACCCGGAAGTTGCCACCGATAGGCGCACCGTCGGCGTCCATGTACTGAGCATATATGTCGGTGGAATCCGGACCCGCCCGCATGTCAGTCCACGCCGCAAGGAACCGGCCCTTGCCTCCGGCTACCCCCGCATAGTACTGGTCTGCCCCGCCCGGACCATCGTCATTGAGCCGCAGGTTGGCGCCGATGAGGTTCCCGGCTGAGTCGGTGACACACCGGTAGATGTCCGTCGCGCCGTTCCGCTCATCTTCCCAGGCGATGCAAATGCGTCCGTGCACGTCCATGCCGATGGACGAACAGCGCTGGAGCGCGCTGCCGTGGTCGTCGTTGATACGGAAATTGGCCTTGACCTTGCTGCCGTCGCGGGCAAGCCGCTGACAGTAAACGTCGGCGTCGCCGGAGCGTGCGTCCGACCAGGCGACCCAGTACCCGCCATCCGGCCTCGCGCCGATGCCGGGGTCGGTCTGAGCCCCGGCGCTGACGTCATTGAGCCTGAAACTCGGGCCTGACGCAATTCCGTTTGCATCATATCGCCGCGCATACACGTCGTAGTTGCCGCCCCGACCGTCGGTCCAGACAACCATAAACTCGCCATACTTGTTCACGGAGACCCCGGAGCTGAGCTGGTCAGTGCTGCCGTTGTCGTCGTTGACCTTGAAGTTCTGGCCCAGAGCACTACCACCGGCATCGTAGCGCTGGGCGTACACGTCCCAGTTGCCGTTTCGGTTGTCGTCCCACGTTACCACGAACGCGCCGTTCAATCCGCACGAGACCCGGGGCGTCCACTGGATGCTGTCATCGGTCGTTACCTGGATATTGCTGCCGAGTCTTTGCCCCTGCGAGTTGAATCGCTGGCAGAAGATATTCCAGTCCGAATTGCCCTGGCCTCTGCCGTCTTCCCAGACGACCACGAACCGTCCCGAACTGTCACCGGATACCTTCGGCTCGTACTGGTTCGCGTATCCCACCGGGTCGTCGTTAACCCGGAAATTTGTGTCCATGAAACTGCCGTCGGGGTTGAGGAACTGCGCGAAGATATCACCAGACAGACCATACCGCCGGTCGTCCCACGCCACCAGGGCCACTCCGTTCGGCGCGATCCATGCCCCGGACATGCTCTGGTCACCCGGCGCGGCCGAGTCGCTGACTCGGAAGTTGTCTCCGAGCCGGTTTCCGGCAGCATCGAACCGCTGCGCAAAGAGATCGGAGTTGCCGATGTCTCGTCGGTCCTCCCAGGAAAACAGGCTGCGACCGTCCGGTCCCATTGCGCTCTGCGGGTCGCCCTGCCAGCCCATCGTAATGTCCGTGTTAAGCCGTTCGTTGACCCCGATCTTGTTGCCGACGGAATCGAGCCGCTGGAACCACGCATCGGCATCGCCGTCACGGAACTCATACCAGCTCACGACGAAGTCACCGAACGAGTCCACGCCGACCTTCGGCATCAGCTGTGGGCATCCGCTCGCCGTATCATCGTCGCAGACAAAGTCATCCTTGAGGACAGCGTCGACGCCGAGCCCTTCGCCGGCCGCGCCTTGTCCCATGCCGCGTCTCGCGTGTCTGGGCGGCACCACGTGCCCGTTTGCCAGCGGTCTCGGGTTTTCAGGAGTCCGCAGCTTGATGAGGTCAGCCGGCCCTGTCGCCAAGGACAGAGAAAGCGCCAAGGACAAAGTACAAAGGACAAAGCAAGGAGAAGAGAGAAAGTGGAAATGACGAATTCGGATTCCGGGTTTTGCCCTCATTCAATCGTCATTCGAACTTCGTCATTCGAGTTTTACCGTATCACTGCCAGCTTCGTGAACTTCACCTGACGCAGGCCCAGCCCCTTGGCCTCCAGTCTGACGATGTAGGTACCGGGTGGGGTCTGCTTGAGGTCGACCGCGGTCTCGTTATCGGCGTCTTTGACTGCCCGACCGTCGATCTCCGCGCCGACCGGCTCGCCGCTCAGGTCCAGCAGTCGCAGCTTCACCTGGTCGGCATCGTTCACGTGGTAGCGCACGTTCACGGAGGTGCCCGCCGGGTTCGGCCAGACGTACAGCTTCGCGACAAGAGAATCGGTGTGGGCGCGCGGCGTCCAGGGCGGGAGTTCCGATTCAGGAATCAGGCCGGTGTGGCAGGCGTCGTGGTAAGCGCACGCCCACTTGATGCCTGAGGCCGAGCCGGGCATCTTCCAGACGTAGAACATGCCGGAGTCGCTGCCCACGGCCAGCTCGATCTTGCCGTCCCCGTCCAAGTCGACGGCGAGCGGCGTCGCACTGATGCTGGCGGTCGTCATCAACGGGAAGAATTGCAGCGGCCGGCCGGTCCTGCCGTTGAACCCGAGCAGGCCGTACTTGGGCGAGCCGATAATCACGTCCGAGGTATCGTTACCTTCCACATCCGCGACAATCGGTGAAGAGAAATAATCGAAGTAGAAACGAATCGTATCAAGATATGCGTAGTACGGGTTCTGGGTCACCGCGTAGAGCAAGTAGGTCGAATCCTGCTTGAAGGGGTAGTTGCTGACGAGTGTCGCGTTGTGGTTGAGCGCGAACAGATTGTTGGTCGAAGCGGCCAGCACATCCACGTAGTCATCGCCGTTCATGTCGGCGGCGGCCACCGTGCCCGCAAAGGGACTGCGGATGAACTCCTGCGACTGATACTTGACCGTACCGTCCAGCCCGACGACATAGAAACGGAAGTCGTGGTCGCCTCCGGCAACAACCCCTATCTCCTTGGTCCCATCCCGGTCGAAGTCAGCCACCACCGGCTGCGCGGTGCAGTAGTAGGGTGTATGGCCCAGCACTACCGGGAACCCCGGCGCCAGCGTCCCGTCCGAATTGTACAGGAACAGCCGGCTGTCGCCGCCAAGCACGACAATCTGCGGCCGGATGGTATCGGTCACCGCGACCGGCGCGCGAATCTCCGAGCCGACGCTTACCGGGAAACCGGGCAGCAGGGTCCCGTCGCCCTTCCACGCATACAGCCGCATGTCGGTCGAGCCGACAATGATGTCCTTCTTGCCGTCACCGTCGATGTCCGCGAGCGTCGGGGCGGCGAACACCGCCCCGCCGACCTTGATGCGGGTCGGCGCACCCGAGACCGGTATGACCCGGATGAGCGTGTCGCCGCTTGCCGTCACGACCTCGAGTTTCGCGTCGCCGGTCACGTCGCCGACGGCGATGCCGGCGTGAGTTGAAACCCCGGTATTGAGCGCGCGTATGACCGAGCCGTCGGCGCGCCAGATCTCCAGAAACCCGGTCGTGTCGATAGCGGCAATCTCGTTCTTCCCGTCGCCGTCCATGTCCGCGGCGAACGCGGAGAGGATCGGTGCGGCACCCATTGCCTTCGGAAATCCCGGCTGGTAGAGGTCCCAATTGACGTTGACCGGTATCACCGTGTCCTTAAGCGTCCGGGTCGTTTCCGCGGCTCCGAGCAGGGTTACGTCGATGTAGCTCTTTCCTGTGTACGCGTCCGAGCTGGGGTTGGATTGAGCCCAGAACCGGTCGTTGTACCCGCCCTTGAAGAAGGGGTCGTACTTGTACCCATAAAGCTCGTAGAGCGGCGCGCGCGACTCCCAGTAGGGCACGTCAAAGTCCTGCACGCCGTCGCCCTCTTCGAGGGTAACGCCCTTGTGCTCCGGACCCCCTGCACCGACGTATGCGTTTACCGCATTACTCAGCCCGAATTCGTCGAGGCTCGTCTGGTCGATGTGCCAGATCAGCAGACCCGAACCGGGCTGGAAGAAATCGTATTCATTGTGCGCCACCGACACGACGACCCCGTCGCTGTCGTTGACCGTAATCGTATCCGGGTCGCGCGCGTCCGCCTGCCGGTTCTCAATCAGGAAGTACTCGCTGGAGTTTATCGGTATCTTCACGATTGTCGGCCGGGCCGTGTCACCGCGCTGGCCGAACAGGGATGTATCCATCTCCATTGCATAGATTGGAATCGACTCCAGCGGAACTCTTACGGTCTTCACATCATGAATGGTGTCAAGGAAGAGCGTGCGCGTGAACGCATCGCAGGACCCCGGTATCACGCCCGGCGGCGAACCGGCCCCATAGTCTCCGAGCCAGGCGCCATAGCCCATCAAGCTCCACCCGCCCACGCCCATCGTAATCCCGGTAATATCGTAGAGGTCGTAAGCTCCGAGCAAGTGCGCGAACTCGTGACAAAGCGTCCCCCCTAGTCCGGTCATCCCCAGGACGTCAACCTGGCCGTCCGACGTCATCGTATCCTGCCTCATCATCTCCGGGAGCACGGTCGCGCGCTCGATGTGGGTCTTGCCGGAATCGACCGAGATGTAGGGAACGCCGAGGTAAAGCTGGATCGCGTCCGACGGAATCTCGCCGGCCAGCAGGTCGAACGGCGAGTTCCCCCTGGTGTCGGATTGTTTGGCAGAACCGGCGTGGAAGATGATGAACTCATCGTAGTTGCCGAAGTGTATCTCGGGGTCGGCGTCAGCGACCCGGAACGCATCGCTCATCAGCCGAACGAGACCGGTCTCGATGGCGTCGTAGGAGGTCGTGTCGCTGTAGGCCTCCATTTCGCGCGGCAACTGATAGCAGGCCTTCTCCGCCGAAGGCATGACGGTGTATTCGACGTAGAGCTTGCCCAGCGACTGGGCCAGATAGTAGTTGCGCAAGCCCTGCATCTGTCGTTCGAAGTACTTCTTGAAGTGCGGCGGGTCGTAGAACAGGCCTGAATCCGGCGTCAGAAACCCGATGGTGTCCATCTTGCCGTTCCCGGTCGTGAGCGGCGTTGTGTCAGTCTGGAACTCGACCCTCAAACAAAGGACGCGAACCGTGTCGGTTCCTCCGGCCTGCAGCTTCTTGATGCGGGCGAGCTGGGCGGCGGTCGGCTTGAACCGAAACCGCTCCGCGGGGGGCTGCTTGCTGTCTACCACGGTGTATTGCTTCAGCAGTTGCCGTATCTGCTCTTCGGATCCCGGCAAGTTCCTCCGCTGCGAACGTACCAGACGAAGCTCTCGCGCCGGGGCAACCGACACCAGGAGCAACAACGAAATCGTACTCAGACGGGCGAGTACCTTAATCCAGCTACCGGTCAGCGCCCAAGTGCAGAAATGTCGAGCCCGGCTTCGGTCATTGGTCATTGAGTCCTCCATTGGGAATTGACCGGTCATTGGTACCAGGCGGCTAGTCAGTCCTGGCCCCTAACTGCTCACGTGCCCTTGGAAACCAAGAGAAAGGGATCTGCCCGGTTCCTGCGCAAATCCCAACCCCTTGTTCATGAAACGGAGAGAGAGGGATTTGAACCCCCGATACCCTTGCGAGTATACGTGATTTCGAGTCACGCGCCATCGTCCACTCGGCCATCTCTCCAGCGCGGGGCATGACCGATTCCGCCGGGGAATCGGGTCGTGTCCCGAGCAAATCCTGCGCTTACGCGTGCCGCCACGGGTCAATCGCCCCTCGTCTGACGCGTGCGCCGGGCGCGGAAGAAGCTCTTCAGCAAATCTGCCGATTCCGAAGCCAGCACACCCTCGGCCACCTTCAACTCATGGTTGAATCGATTGTCCCGGGCGACATCGTACCGCGACCCCAGACATCCGAACTTCGGGTCCCGCGCCCCATAGACGACAAGGTCCGGTCGCGCCAGCACCAGCGCACCGGTACACATCAGGCAGGGCTCGACCGTGACGTACACCGTTGCCCCGGTCAACCGCCAGTTCTCGATTGCCGTTGCCGCTGCCCCGACGGCAATAATCTCAGCATGCGCAGTCGGGTCTCTCAGGGCTTCGGTCCGGTTGTGTCCGCGGCCGACAATCCGACCACCGTGCACAACCACGCACCCCACCGGCACCTCTCCCTCGCCGGCCGCGGCCTCGGCCTCGGCAAGCGCGACCCTCATCCACTTCTCATGCTCAAGGAAAGGGTTCTGGGGTTCCACGGCTCCAAGATTCTGGGGTTCAGAGGCCCTGCTGCCGACTCGACCCCTTGAACCCTCGAACCCTTGGACCCTCTGCGCGGAACGCGCCCGGCGCGACTTGAACGCGCAACCTACGGATTCGTAGTCCGGCACTCTATCCAATTGAGCTACGGGCGCTTTGGAACTTCTGGCCAATTGTATTCGCCTCTGAGGCTAAAGTCAAGAATCCGAGGCCCGGAACCACTTGCCCATGCTGACCAGAGGCTGGACCTCGTATCCGAGTTTGCGGTAGAAACCGGGCACGTCACCCCGGGATTCGTCAATCTGCAGCTTGACCTTAACACAACCGTGTTCTCTCAGCCAGTTCTCGGCATACTCCATCATCTGACGGCCGATGCCCTTACGCTGCAGTTCGGGCCTGACCGCCAGGAGGTAAATCCAGCCCCGGTGTCCATCATACCCGACCATGACCGTCGACACGACCTTATCCTCAAGCATACCGACAAAGAACGACTCGGGGCTGTGTCTCAGCTTCTTCTGAATCTCGGACCGAGGATTGCGCTCCGGCGTCGCCATCCGGGCCAGGCTCCAGACCTCAAGCACTCCGTCCGTATCCTCAATCACGAACGGCCGTATATCGAGGCCCTTCAACTCGGCCTCCCGGCATTCGACACTCGACAATCGACCATCGCCATTCTCTAGATTCTCACCGACTATGCAAGGAAGTCAACCTATGCCCGGACCTGAATCAACCGCAGATCACGCGGATGGTTCGGATTCGGGTCGGAGCTTGCGCTTGTGCTGCTCAGCGCTGGATGATGACCTTGCGCTTGGGACTTGTAGCTTCAGGCCTCAAACATCGAACGCTACTCTTCGTCTGTCTCTTGTGCCACTGCCGAACCGTGGTAGGAGATGGCGATGCGGTGGGACGCGCCGAGCTTGCCGTACGGCGCATAGGGGTAGTCAACACCGATGCCATGCCAAGTAAGCCCAAGCCCGGCCCGCAGACCCGAGAACCCGTCATGGTCCGACCCGGTCCGATAGCCCAACCTGAGCGCGAGCGCCTTGACCAGCCGGCACTCAAGCAGCGCGGGAACGAGCAGGAACAGGAATACGATTGTCTGTCTCATGTTACCTCTTCATCTCCACGTATCAAAGCACCAATGAGCAAATGCCCAATCGAAATTCGGGCCTTGGGTACTTCCTCATTGACTGGTCATTGAGACTTGGGAATTGGGACTTTCCTCATCGTATGACGGATAGTTTCCCGACCTTGCTCGACTT
>DATJQV010000064.1 GCA_035505375.1 bacterium
TCATGCGGGCAGATGGCAAGGATAGGTGATAAGTCCTTGGATTAGTGGCGGTTTGGGACGCTGTGCGACTCGCCCTGGGGGTCACCCCGGGAACGGTTCCCAAGGTGGTTCCGACGGCGGTTCGGCACATGACTTGGAGGGGGACTCTCGGAGGGACTTGGCGGGCGATGTTCAGGGCAACTTGTCCCGTGGTTTGGAGGGCTACCCGCACCGCGACTCGGCACGCGACTGGCGGTATCTCTCGGACGGCAATTCGCGTCGTGACCCGCGGCGTCACTCGCGAGATGACCTTCACTGCTACTCGTGGAGTGATTCGGAAGATGACTTGCAGGGTGATTCTCAGGGCGAGTCGCGGGGCAAGCTTCCGAGCTTTGCGGGCCACGGCCGCGTTACCATCGCTACGCAGGTCGAGCCCCTAGAGCCGACATAGAACCGCCTGTCACTCCGAGCAGGGGAGGCGGGATGGCTTGAAAGGGGCCGGTTCTTTGATATAGTGCCCTCTATGAAGCATCCTCGCGGATTCATCCTTGCAATTGACGGCCCTGCCGGTTCGGGCAAGAGCACGACCGCGCGGCTGTGCGCGGAACGGCTCGGGTTCCGGCATCTAGATACCGGGGCGATGTACCGGGCGGTGACGTTGAAGGCTTTGTGGACGAACACGGACATCGCGGACGGACACGGACTGGCACGGATGCTCAGAACTACTCGCGTGGGGGTGGGGTGGAGCCGGTCTGGCATGCGCGTGAAGCTGGACGGCAGGGACGCGAGCGAGGCGATTCGGAGCCCGGAGGTGAGCGGTTTCGTCTCCGAAGTATCGGCGATTCCGGCGGTGCGGAAGATGATGGTCGCCGAGCAGAGGCGGGTCGCCGAAGGTCAGGCAGTCGTCTGTGAAGGGCGCGACATCGGCAGCGTGGTCTTTCCCGATGCCGACCTGAAGATATTCATCGAGTGCGACGTGGCCGAGAGGGCGCGAAGACGTCAACTGGAGCTGGCCGGGCAGGGCGTGTGCACCGGACAGAAGGCAGTCCTGGCCAACTTGGTCAAGCGCGACCGGATTGACTCGGGCCGCGAGGTGAGTCCATTGCGGAGGATGCCGGATGCGGTGCTTCTCGATACATCGCACCTGACAATAGAGGAACAGGTTTCCGTGGTTTGTGACCTGGCAAGGAGAAGGATGAGGGCGGAACGCGTGAGGCGGTGAGATGCGGTTACGCTGGATGGTCGGGTACGCGATTGTGTACGCGTTCGGACGGATGGTTCTGAAGGTGCGCGTTAGTGGGCGGAACAAGCTTGTCCCAGGGCCGCAGATACTTGCATCAAACCACGTGTGCAACTTCGACCCGCTGCTGGTCGGACTGGGAGCGCGGCGCGAGATTCACTTTCTTGCCAAGGAGGAGCTGTTCAAGGCTTCGCGCTGGTTCGACTGGCTCATTCGTACCTATAACGCTTGGCCGGTGCGACGCGGCGGGGCAGACGCAGGGGCAATCAGGAGTTGTTCGTGGCTGCTGGAGAGGCGCCAGACCATCGTGCTCTTTCCCGAGGGGACGAGAAGCAAGACCGGTGACATTAACGGCTTCAAGCCGGGCGTAGGCATGCTGGCCATCAGTAACCATGTGCCTGTGGTGCCGGTTCACTTGGGTGGCGTGTCGCGCTCAATCATCTCCTATTTGGTCGACCGGGACTTCGTGAAGCGCGGGTATCGGAAGAAGCCGACGCACAACGAGGGCATCAGGATAGCATTTGCGGACCCGGTTTACCCGGATGGATTTGCTGCCGACAGGCAGGGATACGAGGAACTTACGCAGGAAGTGGAGAATCGTGTTCGGGAATTGGCAGCGAAGTCAGAAGCTAGAAACTAGAAGGCAGAACGTTAGGATGAAGTCAAAGGCCAAAAGCCAAAAGGCAAGAGCCAAAACGCAGAAGGCGAGAGGCGAAAGGCGAGAGGCGAAAAGCGGGCGGAATTCGGTAATCGTGGCCAGGCCGACGGGGTTCTGTTTCGGGGTGGAACGGGCAATCGGACTCGCTAAGTCGGGGAAGAAACAGTTTGGCCGAATCTCGACGTTGGGCGAGTTAGTGCACAACCCCTTGGTGCTCAAGGAGCTGGAACGAGAGGGCATCAGGTCGGTCCGTCGTGCCCAACAGGTGAGTGACGGTGCGCTGGTCATCCGCGCCCATGGGTGTCCGCCCGAGACTCTCGCGGAGTGCCACAGGCTGGGAATCTCGGTCGTGGATGCGACCTGTCCGTACGTCCGCAAGGTCCAGAACGTTGCCCGCCGTCTGAAGGAGAAAGGGTACACCGTGGTGGTGGTCGGCGAGCGGAATCATCCCGAGGTGAAGTCCATTCTCGGCTATTGCGAGGGCCGGGGCCGCGTATACTCGCCACGGATGCGACTGCGGGGCGGCAAGGTCGGGGTCGTGGCCCAGACCACGATGTCCCGGGAGCGGCTAAGGGAAGCTGTTGCCAACCTTTCCCGGTTTCGCTATACTGAGCTTCGGATCTTTGACACCATCTGTGAGGAGGTGGCTGCCCGACAACAGGCCGCTGCCAGAATCGCACAGCAGGTGGACTTGGTAGTCGTGGTCGGCGGCCGCAACAGCGCCAACAGCTCCCGACTGGCCGAGATTGCTCGCAACGCGGGCTGTCGCGTCGTCTTCGTGGAGCGGGCAGCGGAAGTTCCGCGCCGGGCCGTCGCCAAGGCCGGCCGGGTCGGAGTCGTGGCCGGTTCATCCACGCCGTCACGGGTGGTGCGAGAGATCGTTGAGATTGTCAGAAATCCCGCTAAGGAGGACCGTCTTAATGTCAGTTGAGGATAGCAAACAGGAAGGCCCCACCGGCCTGCCTGAGTCTGAAGCACCGAGCACAACGCGGCCGGCGCCGAAAACGACCGCCGAGCTCTACGCGGATTCATTTCCGCGGCTGCGGCTTGGTGACATCGTTACCGGTCGCGTGGTCAAGCGTTTGACCAATGCCGTGCTGGTGGATATCGGCCTGAAAGCCGAAGGGGTGCTGTCGGTCGAGGAGTTCAGGAACCGCGACGACGCAACGGAAGGACGCGAGGTGAAGGTCTATCTCGAGTCTTTCGAGGACCGGGATGGCTTCCCGGTGATATCCAAGAAGAAGGCCGATTTCCAGCTTGCCTGGGAAACCATCAAGCAGAAGTCCGAGAGTGCCGAAGGCGTGCCTGCCACGGTTATCAAGCGTGTGAAGGGCGGGCTGGCAGTCGAGATTCTCGGGCTGGATGCTTTCCTGCCCGGCTCGCAGGTTGACCTGCGGCCGGTGCCGAATCTCGACGACCTCATCGGCAAGCCACTCGAGGTCAAGATCCTGTCCGTAAACTGGTACAAGAAGAACATCGTTGTGTCGCGGCGGCTGTTGCTCGAGGAGCGCCAGGAAGAACTCCGGCGCGAGCTGTTCAGCCGGCTCAGCGTGGGCGACGTGATCGACGGGACCGTGAAGACGATTACCGACTTCGGCGCGTTCGTCGACATCGGCGGCGTGGATGCCCTGCTGCACATATCCGACCTGGCCTGGAACAAGGTCGTCCACCCGACCGAGGTCGTGAACGTCGGTGACCAGTTGAAGATAAAGGTCCTCTCGGCCGACCCCGGCACCGGGCGCATAACCGTAGGCCTGAAACAGCTCACGCCTCACCCGTGGGAACGGGTCGAGGAGAAGTACCCGGTTGGCGGGAAGGTGAGGGGCCGGGTGACGACGCTGGCCGAGTACGGAGCCTTCGTGGAGCTGGAAAAGGGCATCGAGGGCCTGATCCACGTCTCGGAAATGTCCTGGACCAAGTCCATCCACCATCCTTCGCAGATTTTGGCGATGGACCAGGAAATCGAGACGGTCGTTCTCAATATCGACAAAGAGAACCGGCGGATATCGCTGGGCCTGAAGCAGACCCTGCCCGACCCGTGGTCGCTGGTCGAGGAGAAGTACCATGTCGGACAGCGCGTCGAGGGCAGAGTCCGGGCGTTGAAGGAGTTCGGAGCCTTTGTCGAAATCGAGGAGGGCATCGAAGGCCTGATCCACAACGCCGACATCTCGTGGACCAAACGTATCAAGCATCCGCGCGAAGAGCTCAAGAAGGGTCAGCGGGTCGATACCATAATCCTCGGTATCGATAAGGAGAACCGCAGGATAACGCTCGGTCTGAAGCAGACCCAGGAAGATCCTTTCTACAGCATCAGCAAGGAGCTGAAGGAAGGCGACGTCGTGAAGGCGCGGATTGTCGACCTGCCCAAGCCGGGCGTGGTCGTGAGCCTCAACTACGACATCGAGGGGTTCGTGCCGTTGAGCCAGTTGGCACGCGGCGGCAAGAAGGCCAAGGAAAAATACGAGATCGGCGAAGAACTGGAGTTGAGAGTCATTCGCGTCGATCTTGAGCACCGCCGCATTGCCCTGAGCGAGCGGGCCCTGCAGCCCGATGCCGAACCGGTCGAAGGGGAAACCGAGGAACGTCCGGAGCGCGAGCGTGACCGCGACCGCGGCCGCGAGCGGTATCGCGGAGAGGAACTGAACGACCGATTCACGCTCGAAGACCACCTCCGGGAGTTCGAGGAAGAGCGCGACCTGGAAGCTTAGGCAGAGTCGGACGGGTCTGACTTGTCCGACGAGTCGGCCCTAGGTGTGAAGCAGCCTACCGCGACCGTACTGACTGCCGGCTGCCGCCTTAATCAATCAGAGAGCGACGCCCTGAGGCACCGATTGGCGCTTCAGGGCGTTGTGCTGGTTGATACGCCGGAGCAGGCTGACACCTGCTACGTCAATACCTGCACCGTGACCGCCGAAGCCGACCGAAGTTCGGTCCAGTTGGTGCGCCGGGCGTGCCGGGCCGAGAGCAGGCCGCGCGTCGTGGTGCTTGGGTGTCTGGCTGAGCGCTCGCCGGAGCAGGTCAGGCAGATTGCCGGAGTATCAGAGGTCTGGAACAACCGGCGGAAGCAGGACGAGATTGCGGGCCTCGACCCTGCGCCGGTCCGAAGCCGGGCGATACTCAAAGTCCAGGATGGTTGTGACCACCATTGTTCGTACTGTATCGTCCCCGGCCTGCGGGGCGACCCACGGTCGGTTCCGGCGCAGAGGGTCCGCGAGCAGTTTGAACGGCTGCTGGCGGCGGGCTTTCACGAGGTCGTGCTTACCGGCCTCAACCTCGGCACCTACAGGGATGGTGAGACGACGCTGGTCGGACTGCTGGACATGTTGCTTAAGTCGTGCTGCGGCGCGCGCATCCGGCTGGGGTCAATCGAGCCCGACACCATCGACGATGCCCTGCTCACCGTTCTCGCCGACAGCCGGATCTGTCCGCACCTGCACATGCCGTTGCAGTCAGGGGATGACGCCGTGCTTGCCATGATGAACCGACGCTACCAAGCAGCGGATTTCGGCCGGCTGATCGAGCTTGTCCTCAAGGTCAGGCCGGAGACGAACATCGGGACAGATGTGCTGGTCGGCTTTCCGGGCGAGACCGGCGAGTCATTTCGGCGTACCAGCGAGTTCCTCGCCCGTACGCCGGTCGGCTACCTGCACGTTTTCCCGTTCTCGCTCCGACCCGGAACCGAACCTGCCTGCCGGGGTGAGCCGGTTCGCCATGGGGTCGTCCGCGACCGGGTCGCAGACCTGCGGGCCTTTTCCGACCGGCGCCGGCACGACTATCAGGCGCGCTTTGTCGGAACCGTTCGTCCGGCGATTGTCGAGACAAGTCGGACCGCCCTGACCGACAACTACCTGCGGCTGAAGGTGACCTCAACCGAGCAATTTGCGCCGAGAGCGCTCGTCAGCCTCCGCATCGGTCAGGATGGCTTGGTCTTAACCGGCGGCCCGTGTTGACAATCAGGCACTGAGGCCTAAGCTGAGAATGTTGGAGATGCAACATGAAAAGTGCAAGATGCAGACTGCAAGATGTATGACCTCTGGCGTCGGTTTCCTCATCTTGACCCTTGCATGTTGCATCTTGACCTTTGAAGTCCTTAGTAGTTAGGAGGATTTGTGAGAGCTTTGCGACTGGCGATCATTCTCTATCTCGGGGCCGGTGCTGCGGTTCTTGCGGCCAAGGAGTTCCGAGTCGGCTACGTTGACTATGACCAGGTCATTACCAAGTATGAGGGTGCGGCGGATGCGAAAAAGGACATGGATACCGTCCGTGCCGGCTTCGAGGCGAAGGCTGAGTCGCTGAAGAGTGACTATGAGAAAGCACAGGCGGAGTACTCTTCCCAGCAGCTCACGCTCTCCGAGGAGGGAAAACGTGCGAAGAACGCCGAAGTAGACCAGCGAAAGAGTCGTTACGACAGCTACATCTCTCAGGTCTACGGTACGGGCGGTCTGATTGACCAGCGTTACAAGGAGCTGATTGCGCCGATCGTCCAGAAGATCGACTCGACGGTGGGGAAACTGGCGGTGGACGAGGGGTTTGCCTTGATACTGGATGCATCGAAGGCAGGGATCGTCTACTCGGACGCCGGGCTCGACCTGACCCAGGACGTTGTGGACGACTTGAACCGCGAGTTCGCCCCGGTCGGGCCATCGGTGACGAACAAGAAGGTATATGCGCTGATGCCGGTCTTCAACTCCAACGACCTTGCGGCGCAGGACCACGCGGGGCAGGAGATTCGAGATTCCGCCTACGCAATCGTGCACGCGCAACCTAATGTGGACATGATTCCCGACCCTCAGGTCGACCAGCAGTTGCAGTCCTACGGGCTGCAGAATCGGCAGGTGCCGCTCGACAAGGCGCTCCAAGCCGGTCGCGCGCTCAACGCCGATTACGTGATATACGGCAGTGCCAGCAAGCAGGCCCAGAAGATCCAATTCCAGCTCTCGATTGCCGACGTGAAACAAGGGACCATGCTCAAGAGCCAGCAGGGCGAGATAGCCCCGTCCGAGGACATGAAGTCAAAGGTAGGCGCGGTAATCCGGGTCCTTCTTGCGTCAGTTGCGAACCCCTGAGCCGGCCTGGGTTGAGAGAGGCGCGAAGCTCGCGCCAGACGTCGTGCTCTCGCCGTTTGTCTACGTTGGTCCTGATGTAGAAATCGGGCCGGGCTCGGTTGTGGAGTCGAATGTGACCATCAAGGGCAGTACGACAATCGGCGCGCGGGTGCACGTCGGTCCGGGCACCGTAATCGGCTGTACCGGGTTCGGGTATGAGAGGCGGGACGGACGCTACCAGCCGCTCGAACACGGCGGTCGTGTCATAATCGGGGACGACGTTGACATCGGCGCCAACTGCACGATTGCGCGGGCCAAGACGGGACGGGAAACGCGAATCGGCCGCGGCACGAAGATCGACTGTCTTGTGCACATCGGTCACAATGTGGTGATTGGCTGCGACTGCATTCTAGCCGGACAGGTCGGAATCGCGGGCAGTGCAATGATCGGCGACCGCGTGGTCCTCGCGGGGCAGGTCGGAGTGAGCGACCACGTCACCATTGGCGACGACGCGGTCATCTATGCGAAGTCTGCGGTGTTCCGTTCGGTGCCGGCGGGCGCGCGCTACTCCGGAATCCCGGCGAGACCCCACACGGAGATGAAGCGGCTTTGGGCGAGCCTCTGGCGACGGTTCGGGCGCAACGCATGAGTGGGGCTACGATATCAAGTGCAGCCGGATTCACCGGCAGGGATTGGATGGGCCGCGCCAAAGCGAGCGTACGACTGTGTCCGGCCGGGCCCGGTACGGGAATATGGTTCAACGGGCATGTACGGGCGACGACCGCCGGCGCCAGCGTCTCAGACCACATGATGTCCCTCGGCCGAGGTCGTCACAAGGTCCGGATGGTCGAACACCTGCTTGCGGCTTGTTCAGGGCTGGGTATCACCGACCTGGCCGTGGAGACAAGCGGGGACGGCTTACCCATCGGTGACGGCAGCGCCGGACCGTACGTGCGCCTGTTGCGTGAGGCCGGCATCGTACGGTACAAGGAAGGGCCAAGGCCGGCGCTCCTGGGCCGGCCAGTGCTGGTGAAGGAAGGCCCGCGGTTCATTGCCGCGGTCCCGGCCCACGGCTTGGCGCTAAGCTGTCTGACGCGTTTCCCTGAGTTCGGGCCGCAGTTCGGTGCGCTCACGGTGACGCCGGCTTCGTTCCAGCGTGCCCTGGCACGAGCCCGGACATTGGCGCGAACCGAGATGTCACCGGCCGCGGTCCAGAAGAGATACGGTTTGCGCTTCCGGCTCAGGCGGGTCGGCCGGTTCGTGTGCGCCGAGCGGCTGCGGTTCACGGATGAGCCCTGCCGACACAAGGCGTTGGACCTGCTCGGTGACCTGGCATTGCTCGGCAGGCCGCTTGAAGCCGAAGTCTTCGCGTTCATGCCTGGACACGATTTGAATCTCACTTTTGTCCGGACAGTTGAGAAAGAACTGGAGGATTTATGACCGAAGTATTGCTCGGGATGGAACAGATAAAGGACCTGCTGCCCCACCGTCAACCATTCCTATTCATAGACGCGGTCACGAAGATCGAACCGAACTTGATTGAAGGATACCGCGACATCAAGCCGGAAGAGTCCTACTTCGCCGGGCACTTTCCCGGTTTCCCGGTTCTGCCCGGTGTGCTGATGGTCGAGGCCATTGCCCAGACTGGAATCCTCCTGGTGCTGAAGATGAAGGAGGAGCGCCGCGGACGCAACACCCTCTTTGCCGGTATAGAGAACGTGAGGTTCCGTCGTCAGGTTCGGCCCGGCGACCGCTTGCTGTTGTCCGCGGATATCTTGAGCGGCCGTTCTTCGGTGTACAAGATTCACGGCACAGCCAAGGTGGGCGACGAACTGGCATGTGAGGCGACCGTCATCGGCGCGCTGCGGTAGCACGCCCCACGACGAACGCCGGGCAGGTACGTTCACTTGAACCCCGGAACCCCGGAACCCTCGAACCCTTCGGGTTCGGTCCACCCTTCCGCCATCGTCGGCCCGCAGGTCAGGCTCGGGCCGGACTGCGAGGTCGGGCCGTTCTGCCATCTTGAGGGCAGGGTCACGGCGGGCGGGCGCAATCGATTCGCGACCGGGGTCGCAATTGGTGGACCGCCGATGGATACTAAGTACCTTGGTGAAGACACCGACGTGCGAATCGGTGCCGGTAACACATTCTTCGAATACACGACGGTGCACCGCGCAAGCGGCGAAGGCAACACAACCGTCATCGGCGACGATAACTTCATCATGGCCTACGTTCACATCGCCCACAACTGCCGGATTGGTGATGGTTGCGTGGTAACCAACGGCGTACAGCTTGCAGGATACACCGAGGTCGGGAGCCATGCGAACATCGGGGGGCTTGCCGGCATCCACCAGTTCTGCCGCGTCGGCACGCTCGCGATGGTCGGTGCCTGTTCGTACGTCAGCAAGGACATACCACCATACATGCTTGCCGCCGGCAACCCGTGCCGCGTGCGCGGCATCAACTCGGTTGGGCTGCAGCGCGCCGGGGTCACTGCGACGGCACTGGCATTGCTGCGACGGGCGCACCGGCTCATCTACCGTGCGGGATTGAACCTGACTCAGGCCTTGTCTGCAATCGAGGCCGACCTGCTCCCGCAGAGCGTGCCCGGCCGCGGCCAAGAACAGCTTCAGGAACTGGTCCGCTTCATGAGGTCGAGCAGTCGCGGAATCGAGCTGCGCAGCGGACGGCAGGGAGAGAAGGAGCCTTGAGGAAGGCATTCGTTCTGCTCGCGTTGCTCGCAGTGGCCGTCGCACATGGTAATCCGTGGGCCTGCTTCCACGGCGACCCGCAGCACACCGGCAGCTCTGTGAACGTGGTCGGAAGACCGCTGGAGCGGGTGGCGGCATTCGCCGCCGACACTTCCATCTCGGGCTCGCCCGTGGTGCGCCAGGACGGATGTGTCCTCGTGGGAGCCCGCGACGCGAAGCTCTACTGCCTCGGGCCGCGCCTGGATACGCTGCTCTGGGTCGCGGACCTCACGCCCTACGGTTCTAATATCTACTACTCCTCGCCCGCGCTCGACGACTCAGGCAACGTCTACATAACTACCAGCCGTAGGTTGGTCAAGGTCGGCAGCGGCGGCGCGGTGCTCTGGTCGTGGCCTTCGAACAACTCCCTCTCCATCAGCCACTCGCCGGTCATCGGGCAAGACGGCAAAGTCTACTTCGCCTGCTACTCAGATTCGCTCTATGCGCTGACCCCGGACTGCAGCCTGGCCTGGGCGAGGGACCTTGGAGCAGCCGTCAATTCCGCACCGGCAGTCGGCATGGACGGCCGCATCTACGTCGCCACGACCCGCGACACGCTGAGCCGCAAGCTCTGGGGCTTCAATCCGGACGGTACGTCGCCGTGGTCCTTTGACCTTGCGGCCCAGGCTGAATACGCGTCGCCGGCCATCGGCCCGGATTCGACCATCTACGTCGGTGCCGGCCGCTACTTCTACGCGGTCCGGCCTAACGGTACGCTCAGGTGGCGCGACAGCCTGGCCGCCATGATTCAATCCTGTCCGTCGGTCGCCAACGACTCCACACTGTACGTTCTGGCCGGGGCAAGACTTTATTGCATAGGTACTGACTCAGTTGTCCGCTGGCGAAGGACACTGGGCGGCTCGAACTACTGCTCTCCTGCGGTTGATGCCGAGGGCAGCGTCTACGTCGGGACGGCCAATAGTATGAGCAGCACCTTCTACTGCATTGGGCCGGATTCAATCGTTCGTGACAGCTTCGTCTTCAGCAACAACATCTGGTCCTCACCGGCCATTGGCGAGAGCGGGCGCGTCTACTTCGGCGGCATGAACGATAGCCTGTACCTTTTTCAGGGCCCGGGTCCTGGAGTCACCGAGCCGAATCGATGTCTCGGCCACGTCAGCTTCTGCTTGCTGCCAAATCCGACCCATGGGGTCGTGCGGATAGCTCCTCCGGGTCGATACTCGGCCAAGGTCTTTGATGCCTGCGGTGCGCTCGTGGCCACTGCCTCGGACGCGGACAGAGTGGACCTGCGAGGGCTGCGTCATGGAGTCTACCTGGTGCAGGTTACCGGGTCGGGCCACTCGTCGCAGAAGGTTGTCCTGCGGTAGTCCCATAGGTCCTATATGACCTATAGGTCCTCCATCGCCTTCCTCGACAGCCTCGTCAACTACGAGAAGCTCGCCGGGCCGCGGAACGAGTTCAAGCTCGACAACATCCGCCGGCTTCTTGAGCTTGCCGGCAATCCCGAACGAAAGCTGCGCAACGTCATTCTGGTTGCGGGTACCAAGGGCAAAGGTTCAGTCTGCTACATGCTTGAGGCGGCTTTGCGTGGCTGCGGGCTCTCGACCGGCATGTTCATCTCGCCGCACGTCCTCGACGTGCGAGAGCGAATTCAGCTCGACGGCAAGCCGATTCCAAAGAGCCTTTTCGCCAGTCTCATCGCCCGCCTCGCCCCGTTCGTTCAGACCTCGAAGCCCGCCAATCGCCAATCGGCAGTCCCCGTCAGCTACTTCGAGCTGACGACGGCCATGGCTTTCCTGCTCTTTGCCGAACGGCAGCCCGACTACTCAATTGTAGAGGTCGGCTTGGGCGGCAGACTCGACGCCACCAATCTCTCCGACCCGACAATCTCGGTTATCACCCGCATCGGGTATGACCACCTGAAGGTGCTGGGCAACACGTTGACCAAGATTGCAGGGGAGAAGGCAGGCATCATGCGTAAGGGCAGGCCGGTCGTCATCGGCGAGCAGGAACCGGAGGCGCTCTCGGCGCTCAAACGTAAGGCGCGCGAGTCAGGAGCACGGTCCGTGCCGTCCTCCGTCGTATCAGTCCTATCTGTCGAATCCGTCGCAGACGGTCTGAGACTCGACGCGCGCTGCCGGTTCGGGGCAGGCGAGATTCGCCTTCCGCTGCTTGGCAGGCATCAATCCGAGAACTGCCGGACTGCGCTGGCGGTGCTCAACGAGCTCTCGATGCTTGGCCGACGCATCAAGTTCCATTGCGTCGCGCGAGGGATGGAACGCGTGTCGATACCCGCGAGGTGCCAGATCGTCAGGCGAAGGCCGTTGACCATCGTCGATTCCTGCCACAACCCAGAATCGGGTCGCGCACTCGCCAACACCCTGCGAGACCATTTGCCGAAGGTTGCGAATCGCCGATTCCCTCACCCTCGCCCTCTCCCAGAGGGAGAGGGAAGGGGTGAGGGTGTCGAGCCGCCAATCGCGAATCGCCCTTCGCCGAAGGTCGTCCTGATCTACGGCTCTCTTTCGGGCAAGCTTGTGGCCGAGACCGTCGCTCCGCTCGCGCCATACGTGGAGCAGGCGATTCTGGTCCAGCCCGACAATCCTCGTGCGATGCCGCTGGCCGAACTCAAGCAAGTCTTCACGCACCTGCGCATTCCCTTCGTTACGGCCGACAACGTCCGCTCCGCCTTGTCCTTAGCTCGGGCTTCATCCCTCAGCCTTCATCGTTCATCCTTGCCTGTTGTGGTTGCTGGTTCCTTCTACCTCGCGGGCGAGGCCCTCAAGGTACTCGGACCATCAAGGGCTGGGCGCAGCCTTCGTCAGCACCGCGGTAGCCGGTAGGCGTCAGCGGAGTCGGTCTTCGAGTCACCCTGCAAACCGCTGTCAGAGTCCCTCCGCAAGTCGCCTTGCCAGTCGCCGTGGCGACCGCACTGGAAGTTGGTCTGCAACTGACCGTCCGAGTGGACCTGCGAATCAACCCGCTAATGCCTCCGAGACAAGCCTGCCGGTTCGTGGTCGGAGTCACGGTGCGAACCGGCCGCAGAATCGCCCTGGAATCGAGCTCGCGAGTCCCTCTCCGAACCACCCCGGGAACCGTTCCGGGAACGGTTCCCACGGCGACCCGCAGGGCGTCTGTTCTCGTGGGTGTCCTGACGATTAACGTCATGAGATTCAGCCATTTAGGTTGTCTGGAGCGTGTCGGCGGGCGCTGGCGTGCGTTTTCGGCGGCTTGACACGTGGGAAGCTCGTCCTAAGATGTAGTCGAGGTAACGGTGAAACCTATTACTTTCTTGGCGCTGCTTGTAGCGCTGGCCATGGCCCAGCACTGGGACATCGAAAAGGTTGACTCGGCGGGCTGGGGAGCCGCCGTTGACATGCGCTGGCATCCTGATGGCCGGCTGTTCCTCTGCTACAGCGCCACGTCCGGCATCATTCGTCTAGCATCCAAGGACTCAATCTGGTCCTACGAGGACCTGCCGCAGTGGTATCCGACCCTGTCGGGATCGCAGGGATTCGACATTGACCGCCGTGGGCGTATTGGTGTGTCCTATGCGAGCACCGACAATCACCATAGGTACGCTCTGAAGACTGATACTGGCTGGACTGATGTCCCGACGCCATTCAACGAAATCCCACCACACTATCCTTACTTGACAACACTGGATACCGCCGGAGCCCCGACAATCACCGTCCAGACGGGCGATGTGTTCGAGCTCGCCTGTCTGCGAGACACGACGTGGGTGCCCCGTACGCTTATGAGTGGCGTCTCCGATTATGAAAATGATTTCCACTGCTGTGATCTTGGTCCCACGGCTGAAGGTGTGGTGTGGGGTGTGTTCACTCACTTCATGTACTTTCCGCTCTGCTACATGTCCGGCATGGATCTCTACAGCTTCCAGGTGCGTGATTCTGAAGTCGCTGTGGTCCTTGTCCGCGATAACCCGTGGGGGATTGGGGCCGCGTCCGGGTGTGTTGACCGACAAGGGTCAGTGCACTCATGCTACTGCTACTGGCCCACGGAATTGTGCCTTGACCATACGGCGATCGACACCCCCATCGTGAATCTAACGGCAGTTAAGTTCGACTCGCGGGACCGTCCTCAGATAGCCTATGTACCGAGCGCGGGCGGGCTCTTGTACCGCTACCTTGAGGTCGGGGTTTGGCACATCTTCGACCTGCAGGTCACGGGAGTAACGGCTCTCAGCCTAATCATCGACAAGCAGTCACAGCCTTTCGTCGCGTACACGACCAGCCAGGGAGTCTTCCTGGCGCACGGTGTTGACGTCGTCGGGCAGAGCGAGGAGCAGCGAGAGCCATCAGTTCTCGGCTCGTGGCCGAGAGCGGCGCTTGTCCGGAACGTTCTAGACCTTCCGGTTTCTCCGCGCCCAGTTCGCGCCGCGCTCTTCGACATGACCGGGCGTCGGGTTGCGGACCTCCGCTCGGGTGCAAACGACGTGTCGGGTCTCGCACCCGGAATGTACTTCGTGCGGGAGGAAACGCAAGCCTCAAGCCACAAGCTCCAAGCCGTACAGAAGGTAGTAATCACCAGATAGCCTGTGTCCTTGGGCGCGGGCGTTTGACTTGGGCGCACTGCGGCCTATGATTCCCTCTAAGTGAAGAACGACGAACTGCGCTTGTGGTATCGGCGCTATGGGCCACTTGGACCGGACGCGCCGGAGCCGGTCTTTGCCGAGAAGGGCGAGGGCGCGTGGCTGGGGGATGCCGAAGGCGGGAAAGTTCTCGACTTCGCCTCCGGTGGGAGCGCGCCGCTCGGCTACAACCATCCTGATATTCGGCGTACTCTCAATCAGGTCGGGCACGCGCCCGGGTCAGACGAGGCCGTCACGTCTGACGAAGTCGCACTGATGCAAAAGCTGGCCGAGTTGGTGCCGGGCGGGATGAACCGCCGGGTGCTGGTGTGTGAATCCGGGCGGGAGGCGTTGGCACGCGCGATTGAGCTGGCCAGGAATGAGACCGATAGGACGAGTGTGACATATCTGTCGCGCAGCGCTGAGGAGAAGCCGGCAATCGGCAAGGATGTGGCCGCGGTCGTGGCGCATCCTCTGGACGGGCGCATCAAATTCGCGAGGCAGGCGTGCGATGCTGCTGGAGCTTTGCTGATTGACGACGAGGCAGGCATTGGCCCGGGCACAGCCGGTCGGATGCTGGCCATCGAGCTTTCGGACGTGCGGCCGGACATCTATGTGCTTGGCCGGGGCTGGGCTGCTGGATTCCCCTTCGGCAGTTGTGTAACCAGGAGTTCCACTCTGCGCTGGAAGTGCGCGACGGCCGGGAATCCGATGGGCTGCGCGCTGGCGCTTGAGACTATCCGACTGCTTGAGTCCGGGCTGCTGGAGCAGGGCCGGAAGCTGGCCGCGCACCTTGAGAAGCGGTTCGGCGCTCTGTCCAGCCCGAAGCTGGAGCCGGAGCTCTGGGGCGTCGGGCTGGTGCGGACCATTGTTCTTCGCAAGGGCAGAGACTTTGCCGAGGGACTGGCTCAGAAGTGCCGCGAGCATGGGCTGCTGCTGCAGGCCGTGTCTGCTGATACGATTGCGGTCAGGCCGCCGCTGGTCGCGCGTGAGAAGGACATTGACCTCGCCGCCGAGGTCGTGGGAAAGGTTCTGGCCGGCTTCGACAGGAAGGAATGAGCGCCGGGAAGCTGTCGGTTTCGGGCCGGTTCTTCGCCACTGTGAAGGAGTACGGTCTGCTGCCCGAAGGTTCCGGCGTGCTGGTCGCGGTCTCCGGTGGCGCAGATTCCGTCTGCCTGCTCGACTTGCTGCGACTGGCCCAGCCCCGGTTCAACCTCAAGCTCGCGGCGTTCCACCTTAACCACGGTCTGCGCGAGTCGGCAGCGCGGGATGAGAGATTTGTCAGGAAGCTGTGTCAGGACTGGCGGGTCGAGTTGGTGGCCGCGCGGGCCGACGTCGCCGGGTACGCGAAGCGGCACAAGATGGGTATCGAAGAGGCCGGGCGCGAGTTGCGCTACCGGCACATGGAGCGCGCGGCCCGCAAGCTCGGTTGCGGCATTATTGCGCTGGGGCATACTGCCAACGACAACCTCGAAACGATGCTTCTGAACCTCGCCCGAGGGGCGGGACCGCGCGGCTTGGCCGGGATTCCGGTGACCCGGACGTCCGAATCTCACCACAAAGACACAAAGACACAAAGGACGCGAGTCAGGTTCGCAAGGCCGCTGATTGACATCGAGCGGAGCCAGCTTGAACAGCACCTGCGCGCGCGGGGCATCGGGTGGGTCGAAGATGAGTCGAATCTTGATGTGAACTGCCGGCGTAATCTGCTCCGGCATGAGGTTGTGCCGGTCATGCTCAGGCTCAACGCCGGTGCAGTTGCCAATGCCAGGAGGGCGGCGCAACTCCTGACCGAGGAAGGCGAGTTCCTCGACAGCCTGTCAGAGGCGGCAGTTCGCGACGTGGCAGAGTGCGGCAAGGGTCGGGTGCGGATTGACCTGCCCAGATTCAAGACCTATAATGTCGCTCTGAAACGGCGGATTCTAAAGCTTCTTCTTCCCGAACTGGATTCTCACGCGGTGGAAGGAGTCCTTGAGTTCTGCAATCGCGACACAGGCGGAAAGCTGACTTTGACCCGCGGCGTGCGGGCGCACCGGCACCGGGGGATGATTGAACTTGAACGCACTAAGGAGATTCTGAATGATGCCTGACAAGACCCAACGTAATCGGGTCATCGGGCCGCTGGCTATCTGGCTGCTCGTGTTCCTGGCCGCCTGGGTGGCGTGGAACTTCTTCGCCGGCCGACATGGGGCCCGCGTTTCCATCGATTATTCCGATTTTACGACCCAGTTGCAGGCGGGCAATGTGGACGCCGTGACAATGGTCGAGCACGACCTGAGCGGCTCGCTCAAGCAAGACGCTGAGGCTTCGACCCCGCGCGGAACGGTCAAGTACAAGGACTTCCGTACCTACATGCCCGACGACCCGCAACTGGTGACGCAGTTGCGCGCGGCCAACGTCAAGATCGTCGCGCGGGCTCCGTCGCAGTGGACTACCATCCTGATAAACATCCTGCCCTGGGTACTGATTCTCGGCGTGTGGCTGCTCTTCATGAGAAGGATGTCTTCGGGCCAGGACCGGGCGTTCAGTTTCGGCAAGTCCCGGGCCAAGCCGATGGCGTCGGACCGACCCAAGGTCACGTTTGCCGACGTCGCCGGGGTGCCGGAGGCCAAAGAAGAACTGAAGGAGATCATCGCGTTTCTGAAAGCGCCGCACAAGTTCCAGAAGCTCGGCGGCAGGATACCCAAGGGCGTGCTGCTGGTCGGGCCGACCGGGACCGGCAAGACGCTGCTCGCCAAGGCTGTGGCCGGAGAGGCGGGCGTGCCGTTCCTCTCCATTTCCGGCTCGGACTTCGTGGAGATGTTCGTCGGCGTGGGCGCGGCCCGCGTGCGCGACCTGTTCGAGCAGAGCAAGCGGAACGCGCCCTGCATCGTCTTCATCGACGAGATTGATGCGGTCGGCAGGCAGCGCGGGGCCGGCATGGGCGGCGGGCACGACGAACGCGAACAGACCCTGAACCAGCTCCTCGTTGAGATGGACGGCTTTGAAACCCAGGACGGTGTCATCATCATGGCCGCGACCAACCGCCCCGACATCCTCGACCATGCCCTGCTGCGGCCGGGGAGGTTCGACCGGCAGATAACCGTTGACCGTCCCGATGTGGTCGGGCGTGAGGAGATTCTCAAGGTCCACGTCCGCAAGATTACGATGGCGCCGGACGTCAATCTGAACGTGCTCGCCCGCGGGACTCCGGGCTTTTCCGGGGCGGACCTCGCGAATATGGTGAACGAGGCGGCGCTGCTCGCGGCAAGGCGGGCGCGGGCCGCGGTGACGATGCAGGATTTCGAGGATTCCAAGGACAAGGTCCTGATGGGCGTCGAGCGTCGAAGCCTGCTCATCAGCGACCCGGAGAAGCGTTGGATTGCCTACCATGAGGCGGGACATGCCCTGGTGGCGCGGATGATTCCGGGCAGCGACCCGGTGCACAAGGTCACCATCATCCCGCGCGGACAAGCGCTAGGCTTGACTCAGCGCCTGCCGCTGGATGACAAGCGGATTTACTCCCGCGCCTACTGCCTCGACCAACTCGCGATAATGCTCGCGGGCCGGGCCGCCGAGCAACTGGTCTTCTCCGACCTTTCGACCGGCGTCCACAACGACATCGACAACGCGACGACGCTGGCGCGGAAGATGGTCACTGAATGGGGTATGAGCGATAAGGTCGGCCCGCTCACCTTCGGCTCGCCGAGCGAAGAGGTCTTCCTTGGCCGGGAGCTGGGCATGCGCCGGACCTTCTCGGACCAGACAGCCCAGACGATTGACAACGAGATACGCAGGATAATCGACGAGCAGTCGGACCGGGCGCGCGGCATGGTCACGAGCAACCGGGACAAGCTGGACGCGCTGGCCAAGGCGCTGCTCGAGCGCGAGACGCTGAACGGCGAAGAAGTAGACCGGGCCATGCGCATGGAACCCGCGGAGCCGCCGCCCGCGGCACCGGAAGTCGCCGCGTAACAACCTGCCATGAAGACGACAACATCTTTTTCCGGATGCATCACGGCTCTGGTGACGCCGTTCAAGGGTGCGCGACTCGACGTCACGGGCCTGAAGGAGAACGTCCGATTCCAACTGAAGAATCGGGTCAGCGGGCTTCTGGTCAACGGCTCGACCGGCGAGGCCCCGAACCTGAGCTCAGCCGAGTACGACCGAACCCTGGCCGCGGTCGTCGAAGAAGTCCATGGCCGCGTCAAGATTGTGGCCGGGGCCGGGACCAACAGCACCGCGAAATCCATCAAACAGGCAAAGCGGGCCGAGGCGCTCGGTGCGGACGCGCTGCTCGTGGTCGCGCCGTACTACAACAAACCGACCCAGGAAGGGCTGTACCAGCACTTCCGGGCGATTGCCGAGGCAGTGGAGCTGCCGGTCATCGTCTACAACATCCCGCCGCGCAGCGTCGTCAACATCCTGCCCGCCACGATTGAGCGGATGGCCAGGGACTGCAGGAACATCATGGCCGTGAAAGAGGCCTCGGGCAGCCTAGACCAGTCGAGCGAGATTATCCAGCGGTGCGGCAACCGCGTGACGGTGCTTTCCGGTGACGACTCGTTGACCCTGCCGATACTCGCGGTCGGGGGCAAGGGCGTCATCTCGGTCGTATCCAACATCGCGCCGCTCGACGTTTCCAAGATGATTGAACACTACCTGGCCGGCGAGGTCGAACTGGCGGCCGGCATGCACCGCAAGCTCTTCCCGCTCATCAAGGCGATGTTCATCGAGACCAACCCGACGCCGGTCAAGGCGGCAATGAACATGCTCAACATGGCGGCCGGCGAGCCGAGGCTGCCGCTGGTCGCACCGTCGGAGGCGAGCCTGAAAGCCATCCGGCAGGCGCTGATTGACTACGGCCTGCCGGCATAGGTCCTCTATGTCCTATTGGTCCGATTCCCTGTTGTGAAAGTCATCGTCGTCGGCTGCTCAGGCAGAATGGGCGCAGAGGTCTGTCGTCTCATCGCCGAACAGGCAGATGTTGAACTGGTCGGCGGCATCGAGGCCAATGGCAACGCGTCGATCGGTGCGAAGCTCGGGTCCGGCGTGGTCGGACCTGACCTGGGCGCGATGGTCAACAACTGCGACGTCGTCGTGGACTTCTCGACTCCCGAGGCGACTGTTGCCAACTGCCGGGTCGCGGCGTTCGCCGACAGGAGCTTCATCACCGGCGTTACCGGGCTTAGTGCAACCCAGACCAGCGAACTGCTGAAGTGCGGAGAGCAGATTCCGGTTATCCATGCACCAAACTTCTCGGTTGGTGTGAGCGTGCTGGGCGCTCTCGTCGCTGAAGCGGCGCGCCGGCTCGGGCCGGACTACGACGTCGAGGTCATCGAGACGCACCACCGGATGAAGAAAGACGCGCCGTCCGGCACAGCGGTCAGGCTGGTCGACATCTTGAAGGCAGGCGCGGGTCAGGCCAGTGTTGTGCACGGCCGGCAGGGCAAGGTCGGGGAGAAACCGAAGGGCGAAATCGGCGTCAGCTCAATCCGGACCGGCGGGGTCGTGGGCGAGCACACCGTGGTCTTCGGGTGTGCCGGCGAGCGGCTGGAGCTTACCCACAAGGCCGAAAGCCGCGCCGCGTTCGCGACCGGCGTGGTCGCGGCGGTCAGATTCCTGAAAGGCCGCCGCCCGGGCTTCTACACGATCGAAGACGTGCTGGCCAGTCCGCGCTAGGCGGACTGGCAATTCCTAATTCCTAAGTCCTGACAAATAATCAAGTTCGAATGAACCAATGTCCGGCAAGTCGGACTTGAATCGGACTTCGAGCTTCGACCTTCGGACTTCCGTCCTCAGATCGTTTCTATCGTGATTTCGGTGTTGGTGTAGACGCAGACCGCGGCGGCGGCCTCGATTGCCTCCCGCGCAATCTTGTCGGCCGGAAGCTGTGTGTGCTTCAGCAGCAGGCGGGCCGCGGCCAGCGCGTAGGGTCCTCCGGAACCGACCGCGACGACGCCGTCGTCCGGCTCAATCACGTCGCCGGAGCCCGACACTACGTACGAATACTGGCCGTCCATGATCCCGAGCAGGGCCTCGAGCCTGCGCAGCACGCGGTCGGTGCGCCAGTCCTTGGCCAGCTCGACCACGGCCCGGGGCAGGTTGCCCGAATACTCGTCGAGCTTCTGCTCGAACCGCTCGAACAGGGTGAAGGCGTCGGCGGTCGCACCGGCGAATCCGACCAGCACCTTGCCGTCGTGGAGCCTGCGGACCTTATGGGCGGTCTGCTTGATGATGGTTTCGCCCATCGTCACCTGTCCATCCGAGGCCATCGCGACCTTGCCGTTCCGGCGCACGCCGATAATCGTTGTCGAATGCCATGTCTCGCTGTTCATCAAATCATTCTACGCCGCAGTCGGCGGCTGTAAAGCCGGCGAACGCGCGATATTGACTCCTGCTTGTCGCAAGGCTATGCTCAAACTGGCGACGCCGAGTGCGGCGGGGCAAAGGGAGCCCGCCCACATGTCCTGCAGGCGCCAGTCTGCCTGGGTCATTTCCGCTTGGAGGTGCAGAATGTCACCGGACTCTGCTCGACGTTCTTTGGCTCGAACCATTTCCTCACACATCCGGGCCGTGCGACCCGTGGCCGTGCTGTTGGCCATTTGCTGCTGCCTGTCGGCGGTCATCGGGCAGACCCTGGAGAAGACCATATGTCTTCCGGATTCGCTCGCGGGACTGATCTTTCCGCAGTGCCTCGCGTACAACCCAATCAACAACAAAGTCTACGTGGGCGGCGGTTCCGGCGACTGCGTGATTGCCATTGACGGCGCAACCAACCGGAAGATTGCTCGAATCCCGGCTGGGATTAACGTGATGGCCCTGTGCCACAACCCGACCAATAACAAGGTCTACTGCGCGAACTACTCAAGCAACAACGTAACCGTGATTGACGGCGCGACCGACAGCGTGCTCGCGACCGTGGCCGTGGGGTCCGGTCCTCGCGCCCTCTGCTACAACTCGGCCAACAACAAGGTCTACTGCGCCAACTACGCAAGCAACAACGTGACCGTGATTGACGGCGCGACCAATGGTCTGCGCGCAACCGTGGCCGCAGGCAGCGCCCCTCGGGCCCTCTGCTACAACCTGACCAATAACAAGGTCTACTGCGCGAACTGGGGGTACCCGGACTTCGACTCGACTGTGACCGTGATTGACGGCGCGACCGACAGCGTCATCGCTACCGTGACCGTAGGTAGCGCACCCGTCGCTCTCTGCTTTAACCCTACCAACAACAAGGTCTACTGCGCGAACTACGCGAACACCAGCGCGACCGTGATAGACGGTGCGACCAACAGCGTGCGCGCGACCGTGACCGTGAGCGGCCAGCCGCAGTCCATTTGCTACAACCCGACCGATGATAAGGTCTACTGCGGGTACTACACTCTCGGCAGCGACTTCGTGGTCGTAATTGACGGCGCGACCGACGGGGTCATCAAGACCGTCCAGACCGGGGGCGGCCACCCGCTGGCCCTTTGCCACAATGCCGCTCACGACCGGGTCTACTGCGCGCATGCATTCGGCCGGAGCGTGACCGTGATCAACGGCACAACCGACGGCGTCATCGCGACCGTGCCTGTACGTGCCGGTCCCTGTGCCTTCTGCTACAACCCGACCAACGACAAGGTTTACTGCGCGAACGATACCAGCAACACCGTGACCGTGATTAACGGCGACACAACCAACGCGGTTATCGCAACCGTGGCCACGGGCTACAACCCTCGCGCCCTCTGCTACAATCCGATCAACAACAAGGTCTACTGCGCAAGCTACCACAGCGCCGACGTGCTCGTCATTGACGGCGCAACGAACGGCGTCGTGGCGACCGTGCCCGCAGCCGGTCAGCCCATGGTCTTCTGCTATAACCCGGTCAACGACAAGGTCTATTGCGCGGACAGCTCGGTCCACGAGTTGATGGTGATTGACGGTGCGACCGACAGCATTGTCGCGACCGTACCAGTGGGTTCCCCGCCCTGGGCCCTCTGCTACAACGTGGTCGACAACAAGGTCTACTGCGCGAACTTCTGGAGCGTCAACGTGACCGTGATTGACGGTGCAACGAACGGTATCCTCGCGACCGTGGTCGCCGATACCCTGCCCTGTGCTCTGTGCTACAACCCGAATGACGACAAGGTCTACTGCGCGGACCAGAACAACTACCACGTAACCGTGATTGACGGCACGACCAACGCCGTCATCGCAACCGATTCCGTAGGCATGACCCCCCGCGCCCTTTGCTACAACATGGTCAACGACCGGATCTACTGCGCCAATTCCGTGCACAACGACGTGACCTTGATTGACGGCCTGACCGACCACGTGGTCACGACCGTGGGCGCGGGCAGCTACCCTCTGGCCTTCTGCTGTAACACGTACAACAACAAGGTTTACTGCGCCAACTACGTCAGCGACGACGTGACCGTCATTAACGGCAAGAACGACAGGATTATCACGACCGTGGCCGCCGGCACCAAGCCTCAGGCGCTCTGCTACAATCCGCACGGCAACCGAATCTACTGCGCGAACTCCGGCAGCGACAGCGTGACGGTGATTGACGGTAAGACGAATGCGGTGGTTGCTACTATCCAGGTTGACTCCGGTCCATCGGCCTTCGCCTGGAATTCGGCCCAGAGACGCATGTACGTGGCGAACAGCCGGTGGTCCACCGTTTCGGTGATACTCGATACCGCTGCACCGGGAATCGCTGAGGTGACAGGAGGTGCGGCTCAAAGGACGCGCTCGGCCACGGTCGTCCGTGGTGTGCTGTACTTGCCGCGGGACACGACCGGCGCGGGACATGACCCAAATGGCCTACATTTGGGATCGTGTCCCAAGCCCTGTCTGCTCGACATCAGCGGGCGGAAGGTGATGAACCTGAGACCGGGCGCGAATGACGTGCGTGCGTTGGCGCCGGGGGTCTACTTCGTGCGTCCTGAACCGTCAACCGTGGGCCGTAAGCCGCCAGCGGTCATCAAGGTCGTTGTTACGAGGTAGGGAGGAGTAACGAAACTCGTCCCTTCTCTGCTGGCCCTGTTCTGCATCGTGTCGCTCGCGCCAGGACAGTGGATTGAGGACCGGATACGATTGTCGGACTCCCTGGCCCGGCTGGATAGCATCTGCTCCGTTCAGTTCCACTCTCCGACGCACACCGTCTACGTAGCCGGTGACAGCGTGCTGGTTGCCGTCGATGCCGGGACGCGCAGGACCGTGGCGCGGACCACTTTCCCTGGGGCGGTCAACATGCTGTCAAGTAGCAGTGCCGCCGTCAACAAGCTGTACTGCGCGACGTCTTGCGGCGAGTCGGTATGGGTAATGAACTGCGCGACCAACCACATTCTCACGACAGTGACGTTGGACGGCCAGCCGTGCGCCATGTGCTATGCCGCGGGATTGGTCCCGAGAACTGCTAAGGTCTACGCTGCATGCCCGTCGGAGACTTTGGTCGATGTGATAGACTGCACGACGGACAGTGTGGTTGCGAGGATGAGGGTACCATCCTGGCCATCGGCGCTCTGCTACAACCCGCAACTGAACCGCATCTACGTTGCCAAGTCGTTGTCCAACGAGGTCGCCGTCATCGACTGTGGCGCCGACACGGTAATCAGCACCATCTGGGTGCGCGGCGTCGAACCCACCGACATCTGTTACGACTCGGCGACCAGTTGCGTGTACACATTGAACCACACGAGCGGCACATCTTCGGTCATCGACTGCGCCGGCGACAGCGTCGTTCGAGTCGTCGCGGTTGGCTCCAGTCCCGACCGGATGTTGGTGGGGCCCGAGGGCAAGGTGTACTGCGGCGGCTACTCCGACTCGGTCGTGACGGTGGTCGAGTCAGTGGGGACGCGCACAATCCCGGTTGGGCTGCACCTGTCGAGCATGAGTTCTGACCCGGTTAGCGACAAGGTCTACTTCGCCGCCTCGAGCGCCAAGGTTGTGGTCGTGGACGCCACCTCTGACACCGTAGCGGCCCGGATCTGGGCCGGTGAGGACCCGCGACTCGTCTGCTACGACCCGGTCGACACGAGCACGTGGGCGGCCAGCCCGGACGGCGCCGCGGTTGGCGTGATAGACGGCGCGACGGACCAGCTTACCGACATGCTATGGTTTCGCGTCTTCAGCCCCGGAGCCTCGTGCTACAATCCTGACAACGACCGGCTCTACTGCCTCGGGCGGGGCCTGGCGGAAATTGACTGCGATTCCAACCGGGTACGGAGGGAAATCCCGGCCGGGAACTCGGCCGACTCGATAGTCTGGAACCCGGCCAACAACAAGATCTACTACAGCAGCCCGGCGGACAACACGGTGTCGATTCTCGACTGCACGAGCGACAGCATTACCGCGGCCGTTGCAGCCGGCGCGAGGCCGGATGCGATGTGCTGCAGCGAAAACGGGAAGGTCTACGTGACCACCAAGGCGGGCGGCGTCGCGGTCATCGACCCGAGCGGCGACTCCATCCGGGCGTTTGTGCGGACTCCTTACGACCCAATAACGCTCTGCTACGACCGCACCGACAACAAGGTGTACGCCGGGATGGGGAGCAGCGGGCAGGTGAGCGTTATCGACGTGGGTCGGGATTCGGTCGTGGCGACCGTGCCGGTCGCCGACTCCTGCCGGCAGGTCTGCTGGAGCCAGAACCACGATAGGGTGTACGTGCGCCGCTACCGCGGACTGGCGGTCATCGATTGCACCAGCGACACCGTCATGAAGAGTCCGGACTTGGCCGTCAGGTGGTGGGTTTGTTACGGTGACTCAAACTGTGACAAGGTCTACCTCTCGACCGACACCGCGCTGGATATCGTCAATGCTGTGACCGACACGCTCTACCGGAATCTGGGTCTATGGGGCGTGGAGCACATGCTTGACAACGGCCGATCGGACGCGGCCAATCGGTTCTACTGCACCGACAACCTGAGTAGGGTAACGGTGATTGATGGCACGACCGACAGTATCCTGCGCTATGTCCAAGTGCGCGGGGGATCAACTGCTCTCGCCTGGAACCCGGTTCACTCGTGGGTCTACGTGTCGAACCCGGGCAGCTGCAGCATAACCGTGGTGAGCGATACCATGTTGGGAATCCAGGAAACGACTAACGAGAAACGCGGAACGATGAACGACGGGCCGACCATCATCCGCGGCGTGTTGTTCCTCGGCGCGGGACGTGACGCGAATGTTCTGCATTTGGGATCGTGTCCCAAGCCCTGTCTGCTCGACATCAGCGGGCGGAAGGTGATGAACCTGAGACCGGGCGCCAATGACGTGCGGGCGCTGGCACCGGGCGTGTACTTTGTGAGAGAAGCGCAAGCGCAAGCTCAAGCACAAGCTGTCCGCAAGGTCGTCGTCACTGAGTAGGTCACGACCGGAGTCCGTCAGACAGCTCGTCGGATGGCCGGGCAGGCGACCCGCCTTGGAGTTCCCCGAGTAATCCTCCGGGTAATCCTCCCGATAGGTCGGTAGATTGCTCTCCGGATTACTCGCCGAGCAATTCTCCGGGGAATTCCGCGAGCAATCCTCGGGATGGCTCTTCCGATAGATTCCCGGGTAGATTCCCGAATAGCGGGTAGGATGGCCTTCCGGGTAGTCCTCAGAATAGCTGTCCGGGTAGCTCTCCGAGTTGCTCCCCGAATAGCCTTCCAGGTAACCCTCGGAATTGCCCTCGGGGTAACTCGGGGAGTAATCTCCGGAATAGCCGGGGGGACGGGATAGGGGAGATAGGCGAATGACCAATAACCAATTGCTAATGACCAACTTAGGAGATGCGGATGCCGGATTTGCTGGGGACTTATACTAAACTGGGGCGGCTCTGCCGGCACCAAGTCAGTATGCCGATTCTGTTTCACTACCGAAGGAAGTGGGCCAGAAAGCATGAAGGCTGAAGGATGAGGGATGAAGGGTGAATCCCCGGTCAGGCTCAAAGCGGCTGCGGGCGCTGCGGACGCAAGCCGGGGGACACTTGGTTTCTGCGGCCCTTGCATGACAATGCGCGTCGTCTGCGGATGCGTCGCTTCTAATCCTGGCGTCACTTGTGGTTTGTCGCAGTCCGCGGTTCCAGTCGCAGCTTGACAATCCGGCATTTGACACTAGCATCGATTAGTCGGAAAGGTGATGAACGCGACTCGCAGTATTCGTTGTGAGCGCGACCTTCAGTCCGACTCAATCAGCATCGTGGCAGGATAGTAGGAGGAACCTGTGAGACTGTGCATTCTGGTTTCGGTGGTATGCGTTCTGACCGCATTCGGTTCGGTCCAGCCCGGGCCGGGATTCGACCCCAGGCAGGTAGTCCGGCAAGTGCACGCGCACGGGGATATGGGCGCAGCGTTGCATCCGGACCAGCCGCGCGCGGCCACAGGCGGGCTCAGTGACCGGCAGCCGTCCGCCTGCGGCGCGCCGCTCGACGGCGAGTTCCTCATCGATACGAACAGCGCGCTGGTGCCGGCGCCGGGTGAGCAGAATGCGCCGGCCGTCGCCTATGGTGGCAACGACTACCTCGTCGTGTGGGAAGACCACCGCAGCGGCAGCTACGACATCTGCGGTGCGCGGGTGTCGCCGCAAGGCGCACTGCTGGACCCATCAGGCTTTGTCATTTCGGCTGCGCCGTTCGACCAGCGCTATCCCGACGTCGGTTTTGACGGGACAAACTTCATGGTTGCGTGGCAGGACTCCCGACGGGGCTCCGGCTACGACATCTATTGTGCGCGGGTGACGCCGCAAGGCACGGTGCTCGACGCTAACGGCATTCCCGTCTGCGCGGACCCGAACGATCAGACCTATCCTGCGGTTGCGTTCGGCGACACGAACTTCTTCGTGGTCTGGCAGGATAGCCGAAATCTGCCGGACACTTCCGACATCTATGGTGCGCGGGTCACGCCCGGCGGGCAGGTTCTTGACTCCAACGGTTTTGCCGTCGTGACGCACGCGCACGCCCAGTTCCATCCGGCCGTCGGTTTCGGCGGCACGAACTTCCTGGTGGCATGGCAGGACATGCGCGCCGCCGACAGCATCTCGTTTGTCTATGCTACGTTGGTGACGCAGCAGGGGAGCGTGATTCTTCCCAATGGTTTTCTGGTCTCGAACACGGCAAATGGGCAGTTTTCTCCCGCCATCGGCTTCAACGGGACGAACTTCCTCCTGGCGTGGCAGGATGAGCGCGGCAGCTTCCCTCCCGAACTGGGCATCTACGGGACGCGGATTACACCCGGGGGCGCGGTGCTTGACAGTACTCCACTTGGGCTCTGCACAGCCTCGGGCCAGCAGGTGGTACCGTCAGTTGGTCTTGACAGCTCGAACTTCCTTGTGGTTTGGCAGGACCTTCGCAACGGCGGCACCACCGACATCTACGGGACGCGGGTGTCGCCCGCCGGCACGGTGCTCGACGCCGGCGGCATTGCCGTCACCCGGGCGGCAAATGGCCAGGGGGTTCCGGCCGTTGCCTTTGACGGCACGAACGCGCTTGCCGTATGGCAGGACGAGCGCAACGTAGTGGGAGAGCCTGACATCTACGGGGCGCGGGTGGCGCCCGGTGGCGGCGTGCTGGACACGAGCGGCATTCTCATCACCGAAGCAGCACGGGAAGAGCGCACGCCGGCGGTTGCCTTCGACAACACGAACTACCTCGTGGTATGGGACGACCGTCGCGGCGGCTACTCCGATATCTACGGTACAAGGGTGTCGCCCGGAGGTACGGTGCTTGATCTTTCAGAGATCGCCATCTCGACGGCGGCAAATGACCAGGTCGCTCCGGCCGTCGCCTATGGCGATACGACCTACCTCGTGGTGTGGGAAGACCACCGCAACAGCGACTCCAGTGATATTTACGGAGCGCGCGTGATGCGCGGGGGAAACGTGCTCGACCCCGGCGGTTTTGTTATCTCGAATGCGGCAGGGGTGCAGAGTTATCCCGCCGTCAGCTTTGACGGCACGAACTTCCTCGTAGTCTGGCAAGATACGCGCAACGGCAGCACTTCCGATATCTACGGAGCGCGGGTTACGCCCGGACGGACGGTGCTTGACCCATCGGGCTTCGTCATCTCGCAGGCAATAAACCGGCAGCGCAGTCCCGCGCTTGCATTTGACGGCTCGAACTACCTCGCGGTCTGGCAGGACGACCGCGACACCGGCACTCTTTTTGACATCTTCGGAGCCCGGGTGTCACCCGGAGGCACGGTGCTTGACCCATCGGGCATTGCCATCACGCAGGCGCCGGGCAACCAGGCGAGTCCTCACCTGGCCTACAGCGGCTCGAACTACCTCGTCGCCTGGGAAGACTACCGCCGGAGCATCTACACTGACATCTTCGGTGCTCGTGTGTCGACCGGCGGCGCGGTGCTTGACCCGGCGGGCATTGCCATCTCGACTTCGGAATTCAACCAGCTCGACCCGGCCCTTGCGTTTGACGGCACGAACTACCTCGTGCTGTGGGAGGACGAATGCAACAGCGGCTCGCCCGACATCTACGGGACGCGGGTGTCACAGAGCGGGTCGGTTTTCGACTACGGGCGGGTTATTACCCAGGACGGGGTTCAGTCGTACCTGGCGATGGTGCGCGGATCGGACAGCCAGTTGTTCCTTGCGTACGAGGGCTGGGCCGGGATGATCGGGAACAAGACCTACAACACGGACCGGATCTGGGGTTGCATGAACCCGACTCCCGGACAGGGAATCGAGGAGACGCCAAACGCCAAAGTGCGGGTGAGGAGCGGCGGAGCCACAATCGTCCGCGGCGTCTTGTACCTTCCGGCTGCGAGCGTCGAGCGTGAGGCGTCGTGTTTGCTGCTCGACATCGGCGGCAGGAAGGTGGCGGAACTCCATCCCGGCGCGAACGACGTGCGGGCGCTTGCCCCGGGCGTGTACTTTGTCCGCGAGGAACAGGCTCAGGCCACGAGCAGAGTGGTGATCACGAAGTAGACGAGGCCGGGCCGGAACGCTGGGGCCGCGCCGGTTGGCGCGGCCCCCTTTTCATGGGACATTGCTCGCGGCCGGTAGTTTACGGCCGACCCGCGACCGGTAGTCGGGAGTCGAGAGCCTGCAATCCGACATGGCATGGCTCGTGCTTGGGCTTGATGCTTGGCGCCTCCAGGGCAAGGCAGTAGCTATTGATGGCCGGGCGCAATCGGGCCGCGCTCCTGCAACGCCGCCTTGATGATGGTTGTAGTGATCGGTTTGCCGGTCTTGGACCCGACCGGCGACAGGAAGTAGATACCGGGCCGGAGGCCTGCACCGATTCGGTCGCCCCTACAGACAGCGACCCGGCGACCGGTAATGTCCGAGAGTGTGAAGGTCTCGGTTTCATGCCCCGGAACTCGGGCCAGGGAAGTGAAGGGATTGGGCCGAACCAGAAAGCTGGTCGTACTTGCCGGATGCCTGGCCGGAGGTTCTTCTACGTCGAGTCTGCCGCTGGCGTCGGTCTTGATGAGGTAGACGTCGGCTAACGCTCCGTCGTAGGAACTGGAGTAGCCGGCGATGACGTAACCGCCGTCGGCCGTCTGCCTGACTGTGTTGCCCTGATCTGCGCCTGACCCGCCGAACGTGCTCGTCCAGAGCGTATCGCCCGAGGAGTTGGTCTTGATGAGATAGACATCGTCGTCCCCTGACATGTGGGAATCGGTGTACCCGGCAACGATGTAGCCGCCGTCGGTAGTCTGTCTAACCGAGTTGCCGACGTCGTTGCTCGCCCCGCCATAGGTTCTGGTCCAGGCTGTATCGCCCACGGAATCTGTCTTGATGAGATAGACGTCGCAATTAGTTGAGCTGAAGGTGTAGATGCCGGCAATAATGTAGCCACCGTCCGAGGTCTGCCGAACCGAGTTGCCGCAATCGTTTCCTAGCCCGCCGTACGTTCGAGTCCAGGTGCTGTCGCCTTGAGCGTTAGTCTTGACAAGATAGACATCGGCGTGGAAATTTCCGTCTGGGCCGGTCAAGCCCGTGATAATGTAACCTCCATCCGTAGTCTGCTGGACCGACGCAGCAGAAGTCTGTCCCGACCCACCATACGTCTTGGTCCAAAGCGTGTCTCCCAACGCGTCGGTCTTCACGAGGTAGATATCACCGAGCGTTGCGCCGAACGACTCGGTGTAGCCGGCGACGACGTATCCGCCGTCGGTTGTCTGCTGGACGGAGTAGCCCTCATCCCGGCTGCCACCACCGTACGTTCTGGCCCAGAGTGTGTCGCCACTGGCATTGGTCTTGATGAGGTAGACATCAAAGTTCCCTGCGCCGAAGGACGCGGTGGAGCCGGCAACAATGTATCCGCCGCCCGCTGTCAATGCCACCGAGCGGCCGACGTCGTTCAGCGTCCCGCCATAGGCTCTGGTCCAAAGCGTGTCGCCCGAAGAATCGGTCTTGATGAGGTAGACATCCGCATGTCCCCCGCCATGGGGCGCGGTATAACCGGTCATTATGTATCCGCCGTCGGTGGTCTTTTCAAGCGCCAGGCCGATGTCGTCATAGTAGGGCGTGCCGTAGGTTTTCCACCAGCCTGCCTGAATTGGGGAAAGCAACCCAAGGAAACCGGCACACATCAGGACAATCAGGCGGCGCACGCGAGTCTCAGCGCTCACATCTCTCCCTGTAACATCTGCCGACAGACGTCTGGTGGGGCGTACATATGCTTATTGCCGCTCATAGAATAATCCTAGTTTGGATTCTGTCAAGCAGCCTAGGTATCCCTGAATCCGGAATAGATGGCCACGAAGACACGGAAACGGAGTGAAACGGACTTGTGGCATCCTGCACCAATTCGTTTCGTGTCTTTCGTGGCTTCAATATCGGTTCTGGGGGGATGTGAGGATGGGAGGATGCGGGAATCTGCGTGCGGCGTTCAAAGATGCCGGGTGCGGTTTGACTGGTAGGGGTGAGGCAGTAGAATGGACGCCATGCCAACGACCGAGCGCAACGCCCCGGCGTCCCAACCCCGATGACCATTCAATGACCAGCCCCGAAGCCCGAGTTCTCGACTCCGAATCTTCCATTTGCCACTCGCCATTCGCAATTCGCCATTCTTCCTAGCATGTGGCCCCTGCGCGATGTCGATGAGCCCGCGGCCTCGCGGCTGGCCGAGGAATCCGGCGTCCCGGGTCTGACCGCGCGCCTGCTCTGGCTGCGCGGAGTGCGCGATGCGGAGGGCGTGCGCCGCTGGCTGGCTCCGGAACTCAGTCATCTCTACCCGCCCGAATTGCTGCCCGATTTCGCGCCGGCCGTGGCACGCATCCGCCGGGCCATCGCCGGGCGCGAGACCATTCTCATCTGGGGGCACGACGACCTGGACGGTATCACATCGACGGTCATTCTCTGCCGGTTGCTCACAGACCTGCGGGCCGGGGTAAAGTACTACATCCCTCAGCGCGGCAAGGAGAAGCACGGGCTGAACGGTGAGCTTGCCGCCGAGCTTGTGGGGGGAGACCATGGCCTCGTAGTCACCGTTGATTGCGGCATCACCAACCGCGAGCAGGTTGCCTTCCTGCGGTCAAAGGGCATCGACGTGGTGGTAACTGATCATCACGAGGTGGCCGAGTTGATGCCTGAGGCGGTTGCCAACGTTGACCCCAAGCGGCCGGATTCGAAGTACCCGTATCGCGGTCTGGCGAGCGCCGGCGTGGCGTTGAAGCTGGCGATGGGCGTCGCGCGCGCGGCACTCGGGCTGTCCGTTGCCGAGTTCATCTCGGTGCAGCCGCAGGAGTTCGCGATGGCCGTGCTCGGCACGCTGGCGGACCGCGTGCCGCTGACCGGCGAGAACCGGACCATAGTCGCCGCGAGCCTGAGCAAGCTCACGGAGATCCCCGTACCGGCGGTTCGGGCAGTGTTCGAGTACCTGAACGCCGGCGAGCGGCTGACCGTGCACGGTTTCGTTACCGAGTTGCTGCCGCTGTTTGCCGCGGCCGACGGCAACGAGGGCGTCGAGAAGTTCCTGAGAGCGGACATGGATGAGGCGCGCGTGTGGGTAGTTGAGCTGGCCCGGCGACGTGAGGAATGGCAGCGGCAGGTTGAGGAGACCTACGGGCTTGCCCTGAAGCATCTGTCGGTCGGCGACGGTATTGTGTTCGCATGGGACCGGGGGCTCTCGCTGCGTGCGCTCGGTTCGTGCGCGATGCGCTTGAAGGAAAGGCATCAGTCACCGGCGATCGTGATGGGCTGGCGCGGTGACGCGTGGGTCGGTGAAGGCCGCGGAATCGAGGGCGTGAATCTTATGGACCTGCTTTCGGCCTGCAGCCGATTCTTCATGGACTACGGCGGGCACAAGAAGGCGGCAGGGTTCTCGATCAAGGATGAGATGGTCGATGAGTTCGTGCGTTGCGCCGAGGCCTACGCGCACGAGCACTTCGCGGGCCGGGTTCAGGTCGAGAACATCGTCAGAGCCGATGCCGTGTTGGCGCCGGCGGAGTTCGACGCCGAGCTGGTCAGACTCGCACCTTTCGGCGAGGGTAATCCGCAGCCGGTGTTCGCGACCGGTCCGACCGAACTGCGGTACGGCAGTGATGGCTGGACCGTCGCCGGCAGGCCGGACCTGGTCCTGCGGGCCCGTCCGGGAGTCCAGATTGACACGCGCCTGACCAGCAGTTTGCTCTATACCCTCGATGACTTCGGCCGGCTGACGATACTCGATGCCAGGCCGGAGGAGCAATGGACAGGCTAAGGTTTAGATCAAGGCCAAGGTCAGGTCAGGACATCCGAATCTCAACCTTCACCTCAACCTCAACCTGGACCCTAACCTCAACCTCAACCTAGACCTTTTACTATGCCTGACAAGCTCGTCCACGTCGTCCGCAAGAAGAGCCGGGGTCTGCATGCCTGGGTATTCTCCAACGAAGTAACTCGGACCGAAGGCAATCCCGGGCCCGGGGAAACCGTTCAGGTCTTTGACCGGAAGCGTTTCCTCGGCTCCGGCATCTACAACGCACATTCGCTCATCCGTGTTCGGTTCTACTCGGACCAGAACGAGGAACTTGACACGGCTTTTCTACGGCGACGGATCGAGGCCGCACTCCAGTACCGGAGGATGATGCTGCCGGGGGAGAACGACTTCCGGCTGATGTTCAGTGAGAGCGACCGGGTGCCCGGGCTGGTGATAGACAAGTACGGCAGCCACTTCGTGGTTCAGACCTATGCGCTGGGCCTGGACATGCGACACGAACTGGTCGTTGCCGCGCTGCGCGAGGTCTTCGAGGTCGCCTCAGTAATCGAGAAGAACGACTTCCGGCTGCGCGACCCCGAAGGCCTGCCTCGGCGCGCCGGCGTGCTGTTCGGCACACCCGAACCGCGGATTGTGATTTCCGAGAGTGGGGCCAGGTTCTACGTGGACGTGGCCGGCGGGCAGAAGACCGGGTACTACTTCGACCATCGCCTGACCCGGCGCAAGGTGAGGCAGCTCTCGGCCGGGCGTAGGGTGCTCGACGTTTTCTCGTACACCGGTTCGTTCGCCATCAACGCGGCGTTGGGCGGGGCCGAAAGCGTGCTGGCTGTTGACGCCTCGGCTGCGGCCGCGACCATTGCCACGGAAAACTCGGTCCTGAACGGAGTCGCGGACAAGTGCCAGTTCGCCACCGACAATGCGTTCACGGCCCTGGCTGAACTTGATACCCAGGGCAGGAAGTTTGACCTCATCAATCTTGACCCGCCCGCGTTCATCAAGGCGCTGAAAGACAAGAATGCAGGAATGCGTGGGTATCGGCAGATCAACGCGCTGGCAATGAAGCTCCTGCCCGCCGGTGGGATACTCGTTTCTTCGTCCTGCTCCCACTACCTGTTCTGGCAGGACATGCTCGACATGCTCGTGGCCGCGGCGCAGGACGCGGGCCGCGAGTTCACCATTCTCGACCGCACGACCCAGGGCCCGGACCATCCGGTCCTGCTCTCGATGCCCGAGTCGGAATACCTTCGCGGCTTCATACTGCAGGTAGGCTGACGGCAGCCGGTTGCCGCTGGTGACCGTTCGTAAGTTGCTGTCGGAACGTTTCTTATGGCTTGGTCGACAATTACCGGGACCGCCTCAGATCACTTCCTGCGAGAGCCCGCACCGATCCGGATGGCGGGCTCTCTGACCTTCAGTTCCATTGACTTTACTGCGATTATCAGTATACTTGCCCCCGCTGCGGCTGGAGGCAAGCCTCGAGCCCCGACCGTGGCCCGCGGGGACGGGCCTCGGCCGCCTCGCGGTCTTGCAGCCGTCATCGTTTTCGCGCCAACAATCCTAATTTCTAGGAGGAGTCACGACCAAGATTCTCAGGAAGCAGGTGCTTTCTGCGGGCATCAAGCGATTCGAGCTGGATGCCGCGGAGATTGCGCGCAAGGCCCTGCCCGGGCAGTTCGTCGTCCTACGCGTCAATGAAGAGGGTGAGCGGATTCCGTTGACCGTGGCGGACACGATGCCGGACAAAGGCATTCTCGTCATCGTGTTTCAGGAGGCCGGGAAGTCGACCAAACTCCTCGGCTCGCTCAACGAGGGCGACTCGATTCTTGACCTGATTGGGCCGTTGGGCCGGCCATCGCATATCGAGAAGTTCGGGACCGTGGTATGCGTGGGCGGCGGAGTCGGCACGCCCGAGATACTCCCGGTTGCCCGGGCACTCAGGCAGGCCGGCAACAAGGTTATTTCCATCATAGGGTTCCGCAACAAGGACCTGATCCTGATGGCGGACGAGATGCGTGCGGTTTCCGACGAGTTGATAGTCGCGACCGACGACGGTTCCAATGGCACCAAGGGCTTTGTGACTGACATGCTGAACCAGGTCATCGGCCGGGGAGAGAAGGTTGACCACGTGTTCGCGGTCGGCCCGGTAATAATGATGAAGATGGTGTCGAAGGTGACCCTGCCCCACAAGGTTCCCACTGTGGTGTCTTTGAACCCGATCATGTTGGACGCGACCGGGATGTGCGGAGTATGCCGGGTCGAGGTGGGCGGCGAGACGAAGCTTGCCTGCGTGGACGGGCCGGAGTTTGATGGTCACAAGGTGGATTTCGACCTCCTGATGGCGCGGCTGCGCACCTACCTGCCCGAGGAGAAGCAGTCCCTTGAACTGTTCGAGGCGACGCATCTGACCGGCGGGTGTTGCGGCGGAAAAGGAGCGTGCCATGCCTAAGCCGAGTCCGAAGAAGACGCCGATGCGCGAACAGGACCCGCAGGTCCGGGCCCGCAACTTCGAGGAAGTGCCCTACGGGTACTCGCCGGAGGAGGCGGTGGAAGAGGCGAAGCGCTGCCTTACCTGCAAGAAGCCGGGTTGCGTGCAGGGCTGCCCGGTCAACATCAACATTCCGGGCTTCATCGGCCAGATTGCTCTGGGCAACTTCTGGGAAGCGATGAAGATAATGAAGCAGACCAATACGCTGCCTGCCATCTGCGGCCGGGTATGTCCACAGGAGAGCCAGTGCGAGGGGCAGTGCGTGCTCGGCAAGAAGAACGAGCCGGTGGCGGTGGGTAACCTGGAGCGGTTCATTGCCGACTGGGAGGCGCAGCAGAACGAGTGCGTCATGTGCGAGATGCAGCCGGCGACCGGCAAGAAGGTGGCCGTGGTCGGGGCGGGTCCGGCCGGACTGACCGTGGCGAGCGACTGCGCGAAGCTGGGTCATTCGGTGATGATGTTCGAGGCCCTGCACAAGCCGGGCGGAGTGCTGGTCTACGGTATCCCCGAGTTCCGCCTGCCCAAGACAATTGTCGAACGGGAAGTGGGCTTCGTGACGTCGATGGGCGTGAAACTCGAACTCAACCATGTGGTCGGGAAGCTCAAGAGCGTCGACGAGCTGCTGAAGGAATTTGACGCTGTGTTCGTGGGCACCGGGGCAGGTCAGCCGTCATTCATGAACATACCGGGCGAGAACTCGCTCGGCATCTACTCGGCGAACGAGTACCTGACTCGTTCAAACCTGATGAAGGCGTACCTGTTCCCGAAGTACGACACGCCGATTGTGCGCGGCAAACGCGTCGCGACGGTCGGCGGCGGCAACGTGGCGATGGACTCGGCCAGGACCGCGCTGAGACTCGGTGCTGACAAGTCCATGCTTATCTACAGGCGTTCGCGGGAAGAGATGCCGGCGCGGACGGCCGAGGTGCACCATGCCGAGCAGGAAGGGATCGAATTCAATCTGCTGACGAACCCGGTGCGGTACATTGCCGATGAGAAGGGCTGGGTGAAAGCGGTCGAATGTCTGCGAATGGAACTGGGCGAGCCGGACGCAGGCGGCCGGAGGCGGCCGGTGCCCGTCAAAGGCAGCGAGTTCCAGATACCGGTCGACACGGTGGTGGTGGCAATCGGTAACAGCCCGAACCCCCTGATTCCTCAGACTACGCCCGGGTTGGAAACGGCGAAACACGGCAACGTCGTGGCCGATCCAAAGACGGGCCGGACCTCGAAGAAGGGCGTGTTCGCGGGTGGCGATATCGTCACCGGTGCGGCGACCGTGATTCTGGCCATGGGAGCGGGCAGGCTGGCGGCGAACTCGATCGACGAGTATCTAAAGACCGGCCAGTGGTAGCGGAGATGATAGTCAGGAGCAGGCAACCGAAGCGCGAGGCTCGACGCGAGCCGAAAGCGAGGTACTAGAACATGAGCAGAAGTGACATCGTCCGGCGATTGCGTAAACGCAAGATCGGAGTCCTCATGGGCGGGTGGTCAAGCGAGCGCGAGATATCACTCCTGTCGGGACAGCGGGTCTTGAACTCGCTGAAGGGCCAGGGTTTCCAGGCGGTGGGCATCGACATCAGCCGCAACTTCACGGACCAGATAAAGCACGCCAAGATCGACCTGGCGTTTGTCATCTTGCACGGCCGGCCCGGCGAGGACGGCACAATTCAGGGCTATCTGGATCTGCTCGGCATACCGTACACCGGGTCAGGCGTGACCGCGTCGGCCATCTGTATCGACAAGGTGATAACCAAGATGCTCTTCGAGCGGGTCGGCATACCGACGCCTCCGCACTTCGTCATCGAGACGGGTGCGGACGTGTCCGCGGTCGTGGCGGAGGCGGAGAAGCAGTTCGGTTATCCAATGATCGCCAAGCCCCGGGCCGAGGGTTCGAGCGTCGGCATCGAACTGCTGGAAGGCCGGCGGGGCGCCGTTGACCGCTGCGAGCGGGTGCGCCGCGGATTCGGCGACATTCTGCTCGAGCAGTTCGTCCCGGGCATGATTGCGACCGTCGGCATCCTGCTGGATGAACCGCTGCCGATTCTCGAACTCGTGCCGAGGCAGCAGCCGTTCTACGACTACGAGGCCAAGTACACGCGCGGGGAAACGGAGTTCGTGCTGCCGGCGCGGATCGACGCTAAGGTCGCCGACAAGATTAAGGAACTGGCGCTGAAGGCGCACCGCCTGACCGGGTGTTCGGGATTCTCGCGGATCGACCTGGTGGTCAAGCAGGGCAAGCTGCCATATTTCCTGGAGATAAACACACTGCCTGGCCTGACTGATATCTCGGACTTCCCGGCCGAGGCCGAGAATGCCGGCATATCCTACGACGAAATGATATTCCGGATCCTCTCGGATGCGCTGGCGTAGTCTCATGCAGGCGATTGGCTTGACTTCCAGACGTTTCTCACTAGTATTCACGGAATGATTCGCGACTCGCGGCAGCGCAGACATATGAGCATCCGGCGGCGTATCGCCGGAACGCCCGACCGTCCACGGTTGTGCGTCAAACGGAGCAACCGCTACATCTACGCGATGCTGGTTGACGACAGCCGGAACCGCGTGTTGACCGGGATTTCGTCGCAGGTCGCCGAAGTCCGGGAAAAGAAGCTCAAGCGGACCGAAGCGGCCAAGGAAGTCGGCAAGCTGATTGCCGGCAAGTCGAAGGAACTCGGTATCAAGCAGGTCGTTTTCGACCGGGCCGGCTATCGTTATCACGGCCGCGTCAAGGCAGTGGCCGACGGCGCGCGCGAAGGAGGTCTGGAGTTTTGATGCAGCAACAAGGACGGGGCGCGTCGCTCGAGCCGGAACTGATTGAACGAGTCATCAGTATCAAGCGCGTGTCGAAGGTGATGAAGGGCGGCAAGCGGATGAGGCTGTCGGCATCGGTTGTCGTCGGCGACGGCAAGGGCATGGTCGGTCTGGGCCACGGCAAGGCGGCGGAAGTGGCGGTGGCCGTGCGCAAGGCAACCACCCGGGCGCGCAAGGACATGGTCAGGGTGTCGATTGCCGGCCATACGATTCCTCACGAGACGAACGGCAAGTACGGCGCGAGCCGCGTGATGGTGAAACCGGCGGCGCGCGGTACCGGCCTGATCGCCTGTCCGCAGGTTCGGGCGGTGCTCGAGGCAGCCGGCCTGAACGACGGACTTTCCAAGTCACTCGGTTCACGCAACGCTTACAACACGGCCCGCGCGACAATCGTTGCGTTGCAGCAGCTCAGAACCATAGAGCAGGTGGCGGCGGCGCGCAACAAGCCGGTGAGCCACCTGACCCGGAAGCAGCCAGAGTATGAAGCAGTTTAAGGTCACGCTGGCCAGGAGCCTGATTGATCAGAAGAAGACCCTGAAGCGGACCGCGCGCGCTCTCGGCCTGCGCCGGATAGGGGCCACGCGCATCCATGACGACACGCCGGCAATCAGGGGCATGATATTCCAGGTGAAACACCTGCTGAAAGTGGAGGAGCTGTGAAGCTCGGTGAGTTGAAGCCCGTGCCGGGCGCTACCAAGCCGCGCAAGCGGATCGGCCGCGGCATCGGGTCCGGCCATGGCAAGACTTCGTGCCGCGGGAACACGGGCGCGGGTCAGCATTCGGCGCCGCGGCACGACGCGCGGTTCGAGGGCGGCCAGATGCCGTTCTATCGCCGGATTCCCAAGCGCGGATTCGTCAACCCTACGCGGAAGGAGTTTGCCCCGGTCAACCTGACTGACCTGGCGAAGCTCGACGTCGACGTCGTTACCGTCGAGCTGCTGCGGGAAAAGGGCATTGTCGGTCGGTACGAGTCGGTGAAAGTCCTGGGTGACGGCGAGCTCGGCCGGGCGCTGTCGGTTACGGCCCACGCCTTCTCGAAGATGGCACGCGAGAAGATTGAGAAGGCCGGGGGCAAGGCCGAGGTCGCAAGTTGACCGGTTCGCTCACCAGCGTCTTCAGAATTCCGGACCTGCGCCGGAAGATACTTTTCACGCTCGGGATGGTAGTGGTCTACCGGCTCGGGACGCACGTCCCCACTCCCGGCATCAACGCCCACGCCCTCGGCTGGATGCTGACGCAGATGCGGGGAACCGTATTCGGGCTCTACGACGTGTTCGTCGGCGGCGCGCTGTCGCGTGCGTCGCTATTCGCGCTCGGCGTGATGCCCTACATCTCGGCATCGATCGTGTTCCAGCTGCTCGGTTCGGTCTTCCCGTACCTGGAGAGACTGCAGCGAGAGGAAGAGGGCCGCAAGAAGATTAACCAGTACACCCGCTATGCGACCGTCGCGCTGGCCATCATCCAGTCTTCGACCATCGCCATCTATCTCGAGAACCAGCCGACTACGCAGTACGGGACAATCGTCATGCAGCCGGGATTCTCATTCCGGATCATCACGATCATGACCCTCACCGCGGGCACCATCCTGGCCATGTGGCTGGCCGAGCAGATCACCGACCGGGGTATCGGGAACGGCATGTCGTTCCTGATCTTCGTCGGCTGCCTCGATGACACGCCGAACTACATCAGCCGCACGCTGGGCATGGTTCGTTCCGGTGAGTCGTCCTGGCTGGCGCTGGCGCTGCTGGCCGCGCTCATCTTCGCGGTCTACGCCGGGGTTGTCCTGCTGACTATGGCCGTGCTCAAGATACCGGTCGTCTACCAGGGCCGGGTCGTGGGCCGGCAGATGTACCGCGAGCACCGCACCAACCTGCCGATCAGGGTCTGGACCGCGGGCGTGATTCCCATCATTTTCGCGCAGTCGCTCGTCGTATTCCCCTCGACGTTCGCCCAGTTCCTGAGGGTGCCATGGCTTTCGTCCATGCAGCACATGCTGGTCGCCGGCGGCTGGCTGTATGACCTGCTCTACGCGGTCCTGATTATCTTCTTCACGTATTTCTACACATCGGTCGTGTTCAACGCGCGCGATATCGCCGACAACCTCAGGAAGTACGGCGGCGCGATCCCGGGAAAGCAGGCCGGGGAGAAGACCGCCCAGTTTATCGACCGCAGTCTGACCCTTATCACATTGCCCGGCGCGATGACGCTGGTGATTATCGCGTTGTTGCCCGGGTTCCTGATGAATTCGCTCCGCGTGCCATTCTACTTCGGCGGCACGACCCTCATGATCATCGTCGGCGTTTCGCTCGACACCCTGCAGCAGATCGAAGCCCATCTGGTGATGCGACACTATGAAGGCCTGGTCAAGGGTGGCAAGTTCCAGGGCCGTTCGTTCGGATAATCCCGGAATACCCTCCGCCCGACAACGGTAGATTGAATGAGTGAGCCCGAGGCGCGGGCAAGCGACGTCCAGCTTATACACCGCGTCCGTTCGGGCGACAACGATGCTTTTGACGAACTGATGAAACGATACGCCGCCAGCGTGTACAAGGTCACCTACTCGCTCACCCGCAACCACGCGGATGCCGACGACCTCTCCCAGGAGACATTCATCCGGGCCTACCGGGCGATTGCCCGGTTCGACGAGCGCTACCAGTTCTACACCTGGCTGCGGCGGATCGCCGTCAATCTCTGTTTCAACCACCTGAAGCGCGGCAAGAAGTTCCGTTTCGTGCCCTTACCGGAGTCTGACGGCGAGGCGGAATCGGTGGATATCGCGGATCCGAACCCGTCGGCGGCCGACTCTGGTCTGCGCCGGGACCTGGATGCGGCGCTGGCTCACCTGCCGCCCGACCAGCGGGCCGTTTTCGTGCTGCGGGTGGACGAAGAAATGAGTTACGACGAGATCAGCAAGGCGCTCAACATCCCGGTCGGCACGGTGATGTCGCGGCTGAACCGGGCACGCGAGAAGCTCCGTGGGCTCCTGCAGGAGTATCTTCCGGCAACATGAGACGCGCATGTGATGCCATCCGACCTTTGCTCGGCGCGTTCGCCGACAAGGAACTCGACCCCGACCGGACCCGTCAGGTGCAGCAGCACCTTGAGACCTGCGCCGACTGCAGGCGGGAGCTGGACCAGATTGAAGGGCTCGGCAGGATCGTTCGCGGCGTGCAGCGCCCGCGGCTCGTAGATGATTACTGGGACTGGCAGCGCGACCGGGTCTGGCGCGGGATTCTGAGCGAGGGCCGCCGGCCACTCTTGAACCGCCGTCCCATGCAGGCGTGGACCAGACTCCTCATGCCGGTGATAAGCGCCGCGGTGCTTCTGATAGCGGTCGTCGCCGGCTGGCACCTGCTCAGCGAGAAGTCATTCATGACCGGCAGGGGAATGGTCGTGGAACGCATAGTGAGCCAGGGCCGAGAATCTCCTTCGGTGGCGGCTCACGAAGAGCGTGGGCAGGTTGCCGCAGCGAAGCCTGTCGGCACCGGGGCTGCAGCCAGCGAGGGGCAGGTTGAGCTGGCCGCGACCCGGCCGGGGGCCGCGAAAGCCGAGGCAGGTTACGGAGGCAAAGGCCTGGGCGCGGCCGGTACTCCATCGAGAGCAAAGCTATCCCTTGCGGAAAACAGGGCCTCACCTGCGCGGTCGGCCGCGGCCGGGGAGAGGAGCGACGAGCTGGCTTCACTCCCGCCGGCGACGGCCCAGCCGGTTGCCGCCGCGTCGGGCGCGCGCGGCCGGATCGTCTCCGGACCGGTGCTGCTCGAGACGCCGCCGCTGGCGGACAAGGACGCGCTCGACACCGGCACCGTCCTGCTCGGCGTGAAGACCGACACCGGCGGCCGGGTCCTGAGCGTCGCCGTGCACCGGAGTTCGGGGTCGGCCAAAGTAGACAGCGTGGCCGTGCGTCAGATGCGCCGGTCGCGGTTCCAGGCCACGGTGAGGAACAACCGCAGCGTTTCGGCTTCCTTCGAATACCCTTTCCGCGTACAGAAGACGCAGACCAGGCAGTCGGTTCAGCCGGCGACCCCGAGCCAGCCGACGAAACTGAACCATACCGACAAATCAGTGAAACAGGGAGACCAGCCGGCGGTGAAGTCGCAGGATACCGTCAACAAACAGGACGATTCTCCGGACAGCGGCCAGCAGCAAGGAAAGCCGACAAGGGCCAGCCGTTGAGAAAAGAGACTAAGAAGTAGTTCCAGGCGTAAATTCATGGGCGGCGGTGGTTTACCACCGCCGCTTCTTTTCAAGACTCTCAGCTCGACCGGGATGGAATTGGGCTTCCAACCGCATGGTATATGAGAGTGCAGGAGGTCAACATGAAAGACAGAAGCTATTCCGTGAACTGCGGCCGGAATGGCCGCGAGGCAGCCACCGGCGCGCTCGTCCTGCACCGGATGGACGGCCAGCATGAAGCCCGCTTCTTCGGGGCCGCGCTGATGATGGCGGTATTGCTGCATGCCGGCCTCGTCCTTTGCTTCTCCAGGTCCCATACCGCGCCGGGGCCGAATCCCGGCCCGGCAGTGGTGCAGAACCCCAATGTGGAATTCAACGACGTGAACCAGGTCGAGCAGCCCGTTGACCCGAGCTACCGGCCCGAAGTCGCCCAGGTCCTGCCCGAGGTCGCGCCGAACCAGACCGCGAACGGTCCGGCGATCCCTGACCGGTCTCAGGGCAAGATCGACCCGAACGTGATTGACGTGAACCCCGGCGGGGTCGGACCAACCCTCATCATCGGCAACAACCAGGTGTCGATTGAGTCACTGCTGGTCGGCGAGAAGTACGCGGCGAATGGCGTCCGGACCATCATCGGTGTCCGTACCCGCGTGCCCCCGGTCGCCGTTCCATGGGTCAAGGTCGAGGTCAAACCTCAACCGGTCAGCATTCCGGTGCCTGCCTACCCGGAAGTGGTTCGGGTCGCCGGCATCGAAGGCCGGGTCGTGGTCCAGGCGCTCATCGACACCGACGGCTCGGTCGCAGCCGTGCAGATGCTGGCCAGTTCGGGCAACGCGCTCCTCGACGCCGCGTCCTGTGAAGCGGCCCAGGGCGCGAAGTTCACCCCGGCCCGGGAGCGTGACAAACCGGTGGCCGTCTGGGTCTCAATACCCTTCCAGTTCCATCTTCACTAGCGCCTCCTAACCCGGAAGGCGGGGCCGCAAGGCCCCGCCTTTTCTTGTCCGGGTGGGATGTCACGCGGCTTCAACTGCGCCGCGGGCAGCATGTAATGTGATTGACACGTGGCGCGTCGGCCATAGAATCAGCCTCAACATCGCGAAGACGAAGCCGTCTGATTCCACCATGCACCCGCGGAAAGCAACAGCGTCACCGAGGTCGAAACCTGCCCGGAAACCGGTCACGGGAACCCGCGTCACGCTGACCATCGTCGCCGCAATTATCTTCGGCAAGTGCGTGTCCCTCGCGCCCTGGCGGTCGTGGTTTGTGGGAAACGAGCGGCCGGCCGTCTTGCCGGGGCATTGGGCGCATCTGGTCATTGCGCTAGTCGTCATTCTGCTCTTACCGGTCGCCGCCCTGCTCCTGCTCAGGTCCGGGAAGAGCGGACGTCAGTTCCTCGACCGGATTCGGGCATCACGTGCGCACACCACGATAGCGGTCCTCGCGGTCATCAGCTTCCTGCTCACCCTGCTGCCGGAGAGAGCCGGCGGCAGGTTGATGGTCGTCAATCTCGCCGTCGGCAGCGCCGCGCTCACATTCCTGGTTGCCGTCGGGTATCCGGTTCTGGAACGGCTGCTGGCAATCCTCCGCCCGGCATGGAGATTCCTGGTTCAGGGGCTCAGTCCCGCACCTTTCCTGTTGCTCTCGGCGGGCGCGGTGTTCACGCTCGCCAACCTGATTTCCTGGCTCGTATTCCGGCATATCCCTCACGTACAGGACAGCGTCAGCCAGGTTTTCCAGGCCCGGGTCTTTGCGTCGGGACGCGTGACTCTCCCGGTACGATTCGAGGACTTCTTCTTCGGCTACGGTCAGCTGATCAACGACGGCTCGAGGATGTATGCCCAGTACCCATTTGGACACTCGCTGCTGCTGGCGCTGGGTACCCTGATTCACGCCGAATGGCTGGTCAACCCGCTGCTGGGGGCGTGTGAGATTGTCGTGCTCTACTTCCTCGGTCGGGAGCTCTATGACGAGATGACCGGTCGCATCGTTGCCCTGCTGGGCGTGGCCTCACCCTTTCTCCTCTTCATGTCTTCGGAGTACATGAACCACGCCTCGGCGCTGCTGTTTCTCTCGTTGTTCCTGCTCTTCTTCTTCCGCGCTGTCCGTCCGCTCCGCCGTTCCGAAGCATCTCCCGCCCCTCGTCCCTCGTCCCTCGCCCCTTCATCGGGCTTCGCCGACCCGCTACTCAGCGGCCTGTGCCTCGCGATGGCGCTGAACATCCGTCCGCTCAGCGCGCTGGCCGTTTCTCTGCCGATTGCCGGCTACGGCGTCTACCTTCTGCTCAAGTCCCGATGGAGGACGTTGCCGGCGTTTCTGCTTCTGCTGGTGCCGGTCCTGCTCGGCATCGCTGCGTACTGCCTCTACAACTACCTGACCACCGGCAACCCGCTCCTGTCAGGTTATGAGGCGGATGGTCTGCTCAAGGACTGCCACGGCGGCTGGGGTCCTGGCTTCGGCCAACGTGGATTCGCGGCCCTGGGTCCGTACACCCTGCTCCGTGCGCTGATTCAGACCGGCAACAACCTCAACGCCCTCAACCTGCATCTATTTCAGAGTCCGTTTCCCGGACTCCTGCTCATCCTACTGCTCTTCCTGACGTTCACCCGCAACCCGGCCGATTGGGCGTTGCTCGGAGCATTTGTCGCGCTGCCTGCGCTGTACTTCTGCTACTGGTATCAGGACCTCTGCTTCGGGCCACGGTTCCTTTATGAAGCAGTCGCGCCCGCGCTGCTGCTGAGCGCACGCGGGCTGATTGAATTCCCGAGATTCATTCGTCGGGCAGTCGGTGCCGCAGCCGAGACCCGGACGCAGAACGTGCTCGCCATCGGCATGGCCATTTCCCTGGCCACGACCGCGGCGGTCGGCCTGCCCAGGCTGCTTCGGACCTACGGCAACCGGTATTGGGGCGTGGACAACCGGATTGACGCCATTGTGAAGGGACGCGGCATCAACAATGCCATCATCTTCTTCGGCAGCCCGCCGTCCGACACGTTCCAGAACTACTACGGCGCCGGGTTCCTCCGCAACAAGCTCGACTTCGCCGGGCCGGTTATCTACGCCAGAAATGGCGGCCTCGCCAATTACCTGCTCATGCTGCGATTCCCCAACCGCGCATACTACTACGCTGACTGCGACACCTTCTTCAGGATTCCCGACATCGACCGGCTCCGCAACGCGCCTCCCATCCGGGACCTGGAGCAGACCGCAAGCTTCGTCCGTGAGACCGGTTTTCCGGGACACCGTATCCTCCTCTTGCCCAACCGCGAGTTCGCGACCGTGTTCGGCGGGGAAAGCGTGCCCTTTCGTACCTTCAGCGAGGTCGACTACGACATACTGCGGGGTAGATTCCAGCCGTCCGGGCTGATGCCTGCGCTCGCCGTCTTCATGCCCGCCGACCAGCGCACCTACCTGCCGCTATTCGGGCCGATGGCCGGGCACCAGAGCTACACGAGCGACGGCTATCGTTTCACCCTCCTGTTCGCGGCCGACAACGGAACGTACCTGGTCTACGACGTCCGGCCGGTCGGTGACGAAGGCACAGGCAGGCCCGGCGGATAGCAGAGTCGGCCCGGCGGCGGGATAGACCGGTTGCCGTCCGGATGTCGGTCCCCATCCACCTCAGCCTCCACCAGCGCCGCCTCCTTGCACCGAAGAAGCGGGCCCGCATTCGGCTCGGGAGACAAACCTCCGAGCAAACCGGAGAGCAACGGCCGGAGCTAACTCGGGAGCAACCCGGACAGGAACCCGCGGACTTACCCGGGCCGCAACGTTCCGACCAACCCGGAGAGGAACCGATGGAGCAACCCGTAGACTAACCGGGAGAGTTAACCGGAGAGGAACCCGTAGACCAACCCGGCGAATTCCGGTGGAGGTTCATCCGGGAATTGCGGTGGAGATAACCCTCCGAACGACCTACGAAGCAACCCTGTCCGCAACCTCCTGCACTGCCCGGCAGGGGCTCCTGCCAACGGTGTAGGGGGTGAGAGGGTGGACTTGCGAGCTACAGGCCTAACGCCTTGCGCACCAAGCAGATAGCCCCGGCATCCGCCCCGGCGTCTTGTAGCCGTATTTGCATACAAGCCCGCCCAATCTCCAATCGACAATCTGCAATCCAGAATCCAAAATGTGCCCCACCCTCGACCCCTCGAATCCTGGATTCCTTGCCCCCTGGTCTTCTCTGCTTGACACACGCCTCTCATGCTGGTATAACCTCCAGCGTGTTAGAGACCGGTTCAGCCTGATGGGATTGAACGAAGCCGACACTTGTCGCAAGTTCGTCTTGCCGAAGCTGCTGGCCGCGGGTTGGGATAGCGACCCCCATTCCATAGCCGAGCAGAGAACGTTCACCGACGGCCGCATCTTCGTTGTCGGCGGCAAGACGGGACGCAGGAAGCAGAAGCGTGCCGACTACCTGCTCCGCTACACCCGCGACATTGCGCTCGCAGTTGTTGAGGCCAAGGCCGAGTACAAGCTGCCCGGCGATGGAATTCAGCAGGCCAAGGACTACGCCGAGACTCTGAACCTCAAGTTCGCCTACTCCACCAACGGCAGCGGTATCATCGAGTTCGACTATCTGACCGGCGGCGAACGTGAGGTCGAGACATTCCCGACGCCGGACGAGTTGTGGCTCCGCCTGCGGGGCAAGTCAAAGCTATCGAAGGAATCCACCGAACGTCTACTCACGCCCGGCCTGCATACTCCGGGCAAGACCCCGCGCTACTACCAGGAAATCGCAATTAACCGTGCGATGGAGCACATCCTCTCCGGCAAGCAGCGCACGCTCCTGACGCTGGCAACGGGCACGGGCAAGACGTTCATCGCCTTTCAGATATGCTGGCGGCTCTGGAACAGCCGCTGGACCCGCAACGGCGAGTATCGCCGACCGCGCATCCTCTACCTGTCCGACCGGAACATCCTCGTGGACGACCCCAAAGTGAAGGACTTCAAGCCGTTCGACAAGGCGGCATGGAAGATAGAGAACGGCGTTGCGAACAAGAGCCGCGAGATGTACTTCGCCATCTACCAGGCGTTGGCCAAGGACGAGGCAAGACCCGGCCTGTACAAGGAATACCCGCAGGACTTCTTCGACCTCGTTGTGGTGGACGAGTGCCACCGCGGCAGTGCGCGCGACGACTCCAACTGGCGCGAGGTTCTTGACTACTTCGAGCCGGCCTACAAGCTGGGCATGACCGCAACGCCTCTGCGCGAGGAGAACCGTGACACCTACCTCTACTTCGGCAACCCGGTCTACACCTACAGCCTCAAGCAGGGTATCGACGACGGGTTCCTTGCGCCTTACCGCGTTCATCGCATCCTGACTTCCTTCGACGCGGCCGGCTGGCGGCCGGACAAGGGCCAACTAGACCGCTACGGCCGTGAGATTCCTGACGGCGAGTACCAGACTAAGGACTTCGAGCGAGTCGTAGCCCTGCGCGTGCGCACGCAGGCGATCGCGCGCAACATCTCCGACTTTCTGGCTTCAACCGATCGCTACGCCAAGACGATGGTCTTCTGCGTGGACCAGGAACACGCGCGGGAGATGCGGAGTGCGCTGGTGAAGCTTAACCCCGACATCGTGGTCCAGTACCCCGATTACTGCTGCCGTGTAACCGCCGACGAGAAGGAAATCGGCATGGGCCACCTGGGCAAGTTCCAGGACGTGGAGACCCGTTCGCCGGTCATCCTGACGACGTCGAAGCTCCTGACCACGGGCGTTGACGCGCCAACCTGTCGGAACATAGTGATAGCCCGCGTGGTCAACTCACTGGTCGAGTTCAAGCAGATGATTGGGCGCGGCACGAGGGTTCGCGATGACTACGGCAAGCTCTACTTCAGCATCCTCGACTACACGGGCAGCGCGACCCGACTCTTCGCCGACCCCGAATTCGACGGCGAACCCGAGCTGCTGGATGAGGTTGATATAGACGACAACGGCAGACCGAAGACACCGCCCAAGCCGCTCAAACCCGAGCCATTGCTACCGCCCGATGAGCGCACGACCGTCGTCATTATCCATGACCGACAATCGGAGCCCCCTCGCAAGTACTACGTTGACGGCGGCACCATCCAGATTGCCGCGCAGCTTGTGTATGAGCTGGATGCAGACGGCAAGCAGTTGCGCGTGATGGAGCTGACCGACTATGCCGCCGAGAAGGTGCGCAAGCTCTTTCCCAACTCTGCCGAGTTGCGCAAGAAGTGGGCCGATGCCGGCCAGCGCACGGAGATCATTCTGCAACTGGCAGAGCGGGGCATCTCCTTCGACGACCTGGCCAGGGTTACGAAACAGCCGGATGCTGATCCGTTCGACCTGCTCTGCAACATTGCCTTCAACGCGCCGCTGCGCTCGCGCCGGGAACGGGCGGAGCGGCTCCGCAAGGAAGAGAAACGGTTCTTCGAGAAGTACCAGCCCGAGGCGCGGCAGATACTGGATGAACTGCTGGAGAAGTATGCCGACTTCGGAGCGGCTCAGTTTGAGTTACCCGACATCCTGAAGGTCCCGCCGATATCAGAGCACGGCCGAGTGACCGAGATAGCCGACAAGTTCGGCGGGCCGGAGAAGCTGCGCGAGGCAGTAGGCGAATTGCAGGCGCTGCTGTATGCGGCCTAGGAGGTAACGATGAGGAGCTCAAAGGCTGAAGGCACAAAGGGGAAGAGATTCGAGGAGCTGATCGTCTATCAGCGGGCGCGGGGCTTGGTCAACGAAGTGTACGCGCTTACCCGACGGCCGGCGTTTGCGAAGGACTGGGGGCTTGCCGACCAGATACGGAGAGCCGCGGTCTCCATCATGTCCAACATCGCCGAGGGCTTCGAGCGAGGGTCCAACGTGGAGTTCGTCCAATTCCTTTACATCGCCAAGGGTTCATGCGGCGAAGTGCGGGCACAGCTCACCGTCGCAATGGACCAGGGATACATCACCGAAGCCGAGTGCGAGCGGCTGTCCGACACCTGCCGTATCATCAGCGGGATGCTCTCCAGCTTCATCAACTACCTCAAGGGCGCGAAGTTGCAGGGGCCGAAGTTCACGCCCTCGTCGCGCAATCAGGCCGCCGAAGAAGTCGAGAAGCGCATCCAGGCCCTACGTGCCGCACAGCAAGCCAACATCCGCAACCGCGGGCATTCCGATGGGACATAGCCGTCAGCCCTTGAGCCCCTCCGCCTTGAGCCGTTCCGCGTTTCAGCCTTTGAGCCAGGCTGGAGGTAACCCTTGAGTCGAACCGCGAAGCACGCCGCTGTGCCTCTGACTACCGCCCAGCAACTCGCCAGCCTCGTCAAGTCGGCGCGGGATATCATGCGCAAGGACCGGAGACTGGCCGGGCCGTTCCACTTTGAGCCGTTCAGCGTTTCAGCCTTTGAGCCAGGCGGGAGGTAACCTTTGAGTCGAACCGCGAAGCACGCCGCTGTGCCTCTGACTACCGCCCAGCAATTGGCAAGCCTGGTGAAGTCGGCGCGGGACATCATGCGCAAGGACCGGGGGCTTTCGGGCGACCTGGATCGGCTGCCGCAATTGACCTGGATTATGTTCCTCAAGTTCCTCGACGACATGGAGAAGGTGCGCGAGCAGGAGGCGAAGCTCGAAGGCAAGCGGTTCCGGCCCGCGGTCGAAGCGCCGTACCGCTGGCGCGACTGGGCAGCAGACGAGTGTAAGCTGACCGGCGACGACCTGACCTCCTTCATCAACAGCGAGGAAGCGCGCGGCCCGGACGGCAAGAAGGGCCCGGGCCTGTTCAAGTACCTGCGCGGGCTAGCGGGCGCGAACGGCGGCGACCGGCGCGACGTCATCGCCTCGGTCTTCAAAGACGTGGTCAACCGGATGGTTTCCGGCTACCTCCTGCGCGACGTTGTCTCCAAGGGCAAGCGTGGCGGAAATGCCGTTGAAAGTGAGCGCGGCTAGTGGTTGCGGATGAGTGAGTTAAGTCTGTTTTCTCTGCTGTATTCTCGTGCATGGCTACCTTGCATGAGAAGTCGACCTGCTGTCGAGCGAAGGTGT
>DATJQV010000065.1 GCA_035505375.1 bacterium
GCACCGCAAACAACATCGGCAGCGAAGCCGGATTCTGGTACTTCAACTGCGCCCGGTACTGGATGTACCGGGAGTTGAGCGAATCGGGCACGGTGTCGCCCTTCGCCACCGCATACCAGCCGCTCCAGGTCGAATCGGGCGCCGCCGTCGCACCGGTCCGCACCGCCATCTCGACCGCTGACCCTCCGGGCGTCGAATCATCCCAGGACACGGTATGCCAGTTGGGCAGACCGCCACCATCGAAAACGGATGAGACATAGTCTTCACGATACGTCCGGTCGTAGATATTGCCGATCTCTCGAGTCACTCCGTGGTGGCCGGAATAGCAAGGGAGGTCCGTCACGGTATTCCAGTCCGGCCCCCAAAGCACATGGGCACTGCCGCTCTCGAAGTCGTTGAGAAAGATGTCGACATTGCCGTCCTTGTTGTAGTCGGCGACTTGCCCGCCGGTCGAGTTCAGGGTCAACGGGCCAATTGTAGACGTCTGCGCGTCGCTGAAGTACGGGGAGGAGCCCGTGTTGTAGTAGATGATGGGCTTTAAGTACGCGCCGTAGTAGGAACCACGGAAAAAGAGCAGGTCGACCAAACCATCCTTGTTGAAGTCGTAGGCTGCGCTGCCGCCGAAGCACTGGGCGGTATTGATGACCGTGCGGTTCTGGACGCTGAACCCAGAGGCGGAACCCCAGTAAATCCATGCCTGCGTGATATCGTCGTGCCCGGTATAGACGATGTCGAGCCAGCCGTCGTGGTTGAAGTCGGCAACAGTAACCCCTTGGGCATCGAAGCCGCTGCCGCCCGGTGAGAAATCGAGCGTCTCCAGTTGGTACGTGTGGTTAGGCCCGAAATAGAAGATGGGCTGGTGAGTGCAGTCGTTGGTGCAGCAGCCAATCAGGTCGAGGTACCCGTCCTTGTTGAGGTCTGCCACCACCCAGTTGTGACCGGTGTCGGTCCCAAGGTGTAGGAGTGTGACGTTTGATGGAGAGTAGCCGGAGCCGCTGCCCCAGTATATGTAGCTCGTCCCATCCTCTGAAGACAGGATAATGTCGAGGTAGCCGTCGTTATCAAGATCAGCCACGGCCACGGCCTCCGAATTGCTGACCGACAGGTTTGTCTTGTTCTGCGGGTCGGGTCCCGAGGCCGTCCCCCAGTAGATTGTCGCATAGGGCTGAGCCCGCCACCCGGTATGAATCAGGTCGGCGTACCCGTCGCAGTTCAGGTCGGCGCCGTCGCATTCGCCGCCGCCGCCGACGGGGTAGTCGCGCGAACGGCTGGCTAGAAACCCGGCCGTGTCGCCGAAGTACAGGTACACGTTCGACCCGTATCCTTCGGAGCAGACCAGATCCATCCAGCCGTCATTGTTGAAGTCGAAACGAGGGACGAACTCGACCGTGCCGCCGTAGCGGTGCGACACATACAGGTTGCTCGTGAACTGGCCGTCGCTGAAGTCCTGCCAGGAAGTCTCTGTCCAGGTTAAGGCAACAGCTATCCCGATGCTTGTCGCGAGGGCAAGCAGCACAGCCGCAGTCTTTCGCGCCGCGCCGCCCATTACCGAATTCTATGAGTGGCTCAGCCCATGTCAAGCTGCGGACTCGTGCCCGCAGACCTTGCACTTTCGTCGTTTGGGCGAGAGAATCGCGGCAAGCGCGAAGAGGACCGTCGCTACGATGACAATCGCCGCGCCCGAAGGAACGCCGAGCGAGTAGGAGATAACCAGGCCCGCGACACATGACACGACGCTCGCAATCCACGACAGGACGAACATCATGCCGTAGCGAGAGGTAAGCTGGTAGGCAGTGGCAGCCGGTGTCACGAGTAATGCCTCAACCAGAATGATGCCGACGGTCTTGATTGACACGACGACGGTCAACGCCAGCAGGCCGAGGAGCAGCGCCGCGAGTGTCCCGGTCGGCAGGCCGCTTGCCTCGGCCATGTCCTCGTCGAAGCTCAGGAACTTGAACTGACGATAGAGCAACCCGATGGTCCCGACCACCACGATTGCCAGCACTGCCATCAGCGCGAGGTTGCCGGCGGTTACGCCCAGCACGTTACCGAACAAGTAACCGTAGACCCGCGCATCGTAGCGCTTCATCAGCCCGATGAAAAGCACGCCGAGGGCCATGGCGAATGCGAAGAAGACGCCGATCGCGGCGTCCATCCGCAGTTGCGCGCGGCGGGTCGCGACCTGAATGAGACCGGCAGTACCCAGGCAGAAGAGCACCGCGGCGAACAGCGGGTTGATTGCCATCAGGAATCCAAGCGCCACGCCGCCGAATGCCGCATGCGCGAGACCAGAGCCGGCGAAGGCCATGCCGCGCAGGACGACGAAGACCCCGATGAAGGAACACGTGGAACCGACGATGACGCAGCTGAGGAGGGCGCGCTGCATGAACCCGTATCGCAGGAACTCAAGCATGCCTGTCCCCGACAACGACGTAGCGTCGGCCACCGTCCTCGGCGAATATGACCCGACCGCCGTAGAGTGTTTCCAGCGTCTCGCGGTTCAGCACCTGGGCGCAGCTTACCGAAGGCACGCACCGTCCGGTTGATGTAGAGCACCTTGTCAACGCAGGACAGGACTTCGTTGACATCGTGGGTGACGTAGAGCGTGGTCAGCCGGCGCTCGGCGTGGAGCTTCCGCACCAGGTCGACGATGGTGGACCGCGTCGCCACATCGACTGCCGACGTCGGCTCGTCCAGCAGCAGAAGTCGAGGCTCCTGCACCAGAGCGCGGGCGATAAGAAGTCGTTGTTGCTGGCCGCCGGACAGGTGCCCGGCAACGTGGTCGGCGGTCTCCTGCAGCCCGACCGCGGCCAGCGCTGCCTCGACCCGCCTCCGGTCGTCAGCGGTCGGTCGACCGAAGGTACCCAGGAACGGGTACAGCCCCATCGCGACCGCTTCGCGGACCGTAATCGGGAACTGCGGATCGATTGCTCGACGTTGAGGCACGTATCCGATTCGACGCCTGACCGAGGCGAGCTCGCGTCCAGTCGCGCCCAGGACTGACACGCGGCCGGACGCCGGTGTGACCAATCCGAGGGCCGCGCGCAACAGAGTCGTCTTGCCCGAGCCGTTCGGACCGATTATGCCGAGAAACTCGCCCGGTCCAAGGTCGAAACTGACGTCCTCGATGCCCACCGCCTGCTGGTAGGCGACCGTGACGTGGTCGAACCGGACCGAGCTCTCAGTCGTTGAGGTCAGGGTCGGCTCTCGTGCCGGCTACAGCCCCTTGAGCAGCGCTGCGATTGTCCGAACTGGGACGCCGGTGGCGCCGGCCGGTGCGTAGTCCCAGTCTTCCTTGGTGAAAGACGGCCCGGCGATGTCGATGTGAACCCAGGGCACGCCTTCCCCGACGAACTCCTTGAGGAAGAGCCCGGCGGTAATCGTACCGGCCACTCCCGGCTTGCCCGTATGCTTCATGTCTGCGACCCTGCTTCTCAGGTGTGACTTATAGCGGTCCGGCAGCGGTAGTTGCCAGAAGAACTCACCCTCCTGCCTGCCGACGGAGATCAGCCGGTCAATCGTCCTCTGGTCGGTGCCGAGCAGCCCCGAATACTCGTCTCCGAGAGCCACTACGCACGCACCAGTCAGTGTGGCAATGTCAATCATCAGGTCCGGGTTGAGGGTCGAGCCATAGGCCAGACTATCCGCCAGCAGGTGTCTGCCCTCGGCATCCGTGCTTATGACCTCGGCGGTCTTACCGTTGTAGTGCTTGATGACGTCACCCGGCTTCTGGGCGCCGCCGCCCGGCATGTTCTCAGCGAATGGCGCAAGGCCGTGTACCGTGACCGGCACATCCACGGAACCGAGCCACTTGAACAACCCCAGCACCGCGCCTGCACCGGCCATGTCGTCTTTCATGGTTTCCATGCCCGTTGACGGCTTGATTGACAACCCGCCGGAGTCAAAGGTGATGCCCTTGCCGATGACCACGACGGTCTTCTTCGACTTCCCAGGCGGGGTGTAAGTGAGGTGGACAAGGCACGGCGGCTGGTGCGAACCGGCCCCGACGCGCAGGATGCCGCCCATTCCGAGCTTCTCCAGCTCGGCCTTGTGCATCACCTCGACCGCGATGCGCCCCTTCTTCGCCAGACCCGAGGCGATCTCGCCCATCTTCTCGGGTGGCTTTGGACTGGGTGGTTCGTTGGCAAGGTCGCGGGCGAAACAAACGGCCTCGGAACGCGCCACCGCCTCGGTGACCGCCTTGCTCATCGCTGCCGACAGATTCTTCGAGTTTGCGAACACCAGAACCAGCTCGCCCACCGGTTTGGCATCATCCGGCTTTGGCGTCCGGTACTTGTCGAACCGATAACTCGACAAGACTGCACCCTCGACCGCTGCTGCCACGAAGTCGGCCAGGTCGCCTTTCACTTCTTTGCTGTCCGGAACGAGCAGCCCGACCGAATCTGACCCGATATCCTCGGCGCGCTTCAAAGCCCTGGCCGTCGCCGACCGGACCCGGTCAAGCTCAAACTCCTTCCGTTTGCCCAAACCGGCGAGAATGAGCTTCGCTGCCCCTGCCTCGGACCGCAGCAGGCTCGTCTTCTTCAGCTGGCCCGTGAACTTCTCTTCGGCCGCCACCGCCACGAAACTCCGGCCATCCTCACCCGGCAAGGCGAGCGGCGTCTTGTCGCCGTCGAACATGAACGCGACCAGCACTTTGCCGGTCCAGTTCTTCCTCGCAATCAGGTCTGTCCTCACTTCAACTCCTTCTGCGGGCTTCCTGCCCGCACGTCAATCTTATGCAGTAACAGGGTGTCCTGTCAAGCTGTGCCGACCGCGGCTCCTGCCCGCGTCTTTTCTTCCTTCAGGACCTTGCTCAAGACCCACGTGACCGCCACGGCCAGCACGATTCGCGGTACCAGGATCCAGAAGATGTTCGCACCCAGCACCAGGAATATGGCGGTGTCCTCAAACAACCCATGGCACAATGCCAGGAACGTGGCCACGAGCGTAATCTGCTTGGCATCAAGCTGCCCCTCGCGTGCGGTCTCGATTACGACTCCCGCCCCGAATACGATGCCGAATACGTTGCCGGCCAGCCACGGCATGCCTGCCTCCGGCTTCAGACCGATGAACCTGGTCGCGGCACCGATCGCGCGAAGTGTCTTCTCCATCAGCCCGTAACGCCGCCCCAGCTCGAGGATGATAAAGATGCCGACCAGCACGAGGAACATCTTGAGGCCGGTGTCCAACAACAGGCCCCGCGCCCAGTTTCCCAGTGCCGGCCCGATGCCGACATAGTGCATCTGCGCCATCTGCGCCAGTCGGGCCGCGTCCGCAGCCCCGGTGGTGCCGGTCTTGACGATGAGCCGGCTCAACCCCACCCCGGCGAGGAGCGAAAGCACCAGCCTTATGAACCAGAGCAGCCACCACTTGGCCCGTATCTGGAAGAACACGGCGGTTTCCAGAATCTGCGAGTGTGACAGCAGCAGCATGAGGCTGAGCACGGTGAGCTGCGCGGACGTTATCTTGAGCGCGGTGACCGCGCCCAGCCCGGCGTAGAGGTTGATAAGGTTGCCGATAATCAGTGCGAGCGCGGCTTCGCCGGGCAGCCCGAAGTGCTTCATCAGCGGCGCCATGAATTCGGCAAATAACCTGATGACGGAGGTGTACTTGAGCAAGGTGACAAAGGTGAAGACCGGGGCCACGATCAGCATCAGCTTCAGGAATGCCCGGACCCCATGCCACGCACCAAGGGCGGTCGTCCGGCCAAACGACGTCTGCGGCGGTGCCGTCTTCTCGCCGCTCATCCCCCGCCCCCCTCGAAAACTTCCAGCGACGCGACGCCATCGCGGATGACACCATAGGTAAAACTGGTCAGCCAGTTGCCGACATTGACGTACACGCCGCCCCGGAGCTGCCGGACCTCGGGCACGTGCGAATGCCCCATGATGACGATATCGAAACCAGAGGCAAGTTTGCTTTGGGCGAAGCTGGCCATGTCTTCGACCAGTGTTGGCCTGGCGCGTCCGACCCGGCTGGCCCGGGCCACCGCCAGGGCAAGGCCGATACCGATGTCCGGGTGAAGCAGTGAGTAAAGCCAGCCGTCAATCCGACTGCGCATCAGCACCCGAAAGACCCGAGGCACGAACGTCCGGTCCAAGGTGTCGCCGTGGGCGAGGAAAACCCGCTTGCCGTCCAGCGTGACTTCGAGTTCGTCCGTCGCCTCTGCCCCGAGTTCGCGACGCCAGAAATCTTTGAACCAGAAGTCGTGATTGCCCTTAAGGTAGCCAATGCGTGTACCCATCCGACTCAACTCGGCGAGTTCAGCCAACGCTCGAAACCCCGGCTTGGGAATCGCCCGGCCATACTCAAACCAGAACTCAAACAGGTCGCCGAGGATGTAGAGCGACTCTGCCTTGCCGCGGATTGACTCGAGGAATCTGAACAGCCGCTGCTCGGCGTCGGGGTGACCGCCGCCGATGTGGGCGTCAGATACGAAGTAGTGCGCGCTCAATCTTGGCCAGCGACCGCTCGAGCGGCAGGCTGGTGTCGATTCGGATGGTGCCGGGGCCGACCTGCGGCGGGTTGAACCGGCTCTTCATTTCCCGGTAGATGTCGATTGTAGCGTCCGAGAACGAGTACTCGCCCGCGCGCTTGCGCAGCCGGGACCGGACGGTCCGCTCCGGGCAGTCGGCGAACACGAACAGCACCGGCGCAGCGGCCTTTGCCGCGGCCTTGAGCGCGCGCTCCCTGGAGTCTTCGCTCAGGAATGTCGCGTCCGCAATCACGCTGAACCCGGCCGAAAGGAAAACCTGCGCCCGACGCAGCAGCTCCGCATAGGTCTTCTCACTGATATCGCCCTTGTAGATACCGCCGCCGAAGTTCTCGACCTGGCGACTGCCCACCGGAATCCCGAGGAGCTGTTTGCGGACGGAGTCGGACAGGAAGTGAAAAGCGCCCGTGCGCTCTGCCAGCCTCCGCGCCACGTACGTCTTGCCCACGCCCGGCAGTCCCATCATCACGACGAGCTTCGGCCTGGCCGACATACCGGTGGCGTAGCGGTGGGACAGCTTGAAGTACTCGGACGCGGTCTTCGCTGCCTTTGCCTTGTCGGCCGGGCTGACTCCGGGGTCGTTCAGGACAAAGCTCGTGACCTTGCCGCGCACGTATGCCCGATAGCACTTGTAGAAGTTGAGCAGGCGCGGCAGGCCAGCGTCTCCGGAGTGTGCCATGTACCGCTCGACAAAGAAGTCCGCCAGGTCCTTGCGCCCCCAGTAGTCGAGGTCCATGGCCATGAAAGCGATTTCGGAGGCCACGTCCGAGCAGGAAAAGCGCGGATTGAATTCGATGCAGTCGAAGATCCGGACAGCAGAGGATTCCAGGATTCCAGGGGTCCAAGATTCGAGTGTCCGAACACTAGAATCCTCGAATCCTCGTCCCCTCGACCCCTCTTCGAGTATGAAGATGTTCTTCGAATGCAGGTCGCCGTGGCAGCGGCGCACGAAGCCGCCGGCGCGCCGGCGCCGGAACAGCCCGCGGTTGTCCGCGATGAAGCGCTCGACTGCTGCTTTGGTCTCGTTGAGCTCGCGCCGCGTAATCGTCCGGCCGATGAACTCCCCGGTCTGCGCGAAGTTCTCGTCCCAGTTGAAACGGATTGTCTCGATGCTGCCGTGCCGGGCGACCTCGCGCCCATGCTCCGCCTTCCGGTGGAAATCGGCAATCGATCGCGCTATCTGGTCCACGTGTTCGCAGGTCACGTTGCCGCTCTTGAGCTGCTCGGTCATTATCCACTCCTGCGGCAACTCCTTCATCTCCAGACAGTAGTCAATCGCCTCTCCCCGGACGCCGAGGGCGAGCCGGCCGCGCGCCATGGTAATCGGCAGGACCCGAATGTAGATGTCGGGCGAGAGAATCTGGTTGAGCCGGAATTCCTCGTTGCAGAAGAACTCGCGCGCGGACAGAGTCGTGTAGTCGAGGAAACCGAAGTTCACCGGCTTCTTCACCTTGTAGGCACGACTGCCGGTGAGGAATACCCACGACGTGTGCGTCTGCAGCATCCGCACCCGCTTCACGCCCTTGCCGTACAGACTCGGCCTCATCATCTCGGCGATTCGGCCTTGAATGGTAGGCTGCTGCTGCTCCTTGCGCCCGGCTCCACCTTCTGTCTTCATCCTTCCGCCTTCATCTTTCCGCCTTGTCCTGATGCCAGTTGCCAGCCGAGTGCCAGCGCTTTCTTGTTGAGGTCGAGGGTCTTGGCCGGCGCGCGGTGCGCCACGGCCTTCTCCAACGACTCCAACTTCACGACCCGGGTCAGTTGCGCCACGACGCCGAGCATCACGATGTTGGTGAACAGCTCGCGCCCCAGTTCGGTTCGCGCGGTCTCGGTCATCGGCACGCAAATCGCGCCCTCGCGCGGACACTCGTGGACGTAGAAGCTGTCGATGACTGCGGTGCCGTGGACCTTCAGGTCCTCGAAGTACCTGTCCACCGCCGGCTGGCTCAGGCAGACGAGCACATCCAGTCGCCGGGACTTTGGATACAGAATCGGTTCATCGGCAATGATGACATCGGCACGGGAAGCCCCGCCGCGCGCCTCCGGTCCGTAGCTCTGCGTCTGCACCACGTGCCGCCCCTCGTGGACGCCCGCCGCCTCGGCGAGAATCACGCTGGCGAGGATAACACCCTGACCGCCGGTACCTGCCAGCCGAATCTCAGTCTTCATCATCGCTGCAGGAATCGAGGGGTCGAGGATTCAAGGATTCCAGTGCCAGGACACCCGAATCCTCGGCTCCGCGCTTCTGAATTCTAGCTTCCAGCATCTGACTTCTCACTTCGCCCGGTCCTCGGATCTCCCCTGCGCCTTGGCCCGCACCTGCTCGTAGAGCTTTGAATACGGCGGCACTTCCTCGCGGTCGTGCAGCACGCCGATGACGAACTTGTCCTGCACCTGCCACGGGTCCTGCACCTTGCTCACGTCCACCGAACGGTCGCGGATCCACTCGAGCATCTTCACGGCGTCGCCCAATCCCTGGTGTCGGCCGTAGAAGGTCGGGCATTGTGAGATAATCTCGACCACGCTGAAGCCACGCTTGCTCAGCGCCAGCTTCGCCATCTTCTTCAGATGGGCAACGTGGAATGTCGTGCTGCGGGCGACGAACATCGCGCCGGTCGCGCGTGCCATGAAGCATGTATCGAAGTCGCGCTCCACGTTGCCGTAGGGCGCGGTCGCGGCCTTTTCCATCGTCGGTGTAGTCGGCGAATACTGGCCGCCGGTCATACCGTAGGTGAAGTTGTTGAGCACGAATACCGTGACGTCGATGTTCCGCCGCGCGGCGTGGATGAAATGGTTGCCGCCGATTGCCAGCATGTCGCCGTCTCCGCCGAACACGACGACTTTGAGGTCGGGCCGCGCCAACTTCACGCCGGTCGCAGCCGGCAGAGCCCGCCCATGCAACGTGTGGAACGTGTCGCAGTCCACGTATCCGGAGATGCGTGACGAACACCCGATGCCGGACACGACGCACAGCTCGTCCTGATTGACGCCCGTCTCGATGAGCCCCCGCACGACCGTGTTCATGGCCGTGCCGATGCCGCAACCCGGACAGAGGATGTGCGGGAACCGCTCGTCAACCCGGAAGTAGTCCAGGAACCGGTCCACGGCCTCGGGCTCGGCTAGCCGAGCGGGTTCGGTGGTTCTAGGGTCCCGGGGTTCAGGTCTCTGAGTCATCTTCGCAATCTGCGGTTGCTCGGTCCCTCATTCGACATTCGTCATTCGCAATTCGTCATTTCCTCAGAGTGCCTCTATTATCTCCGCCGGTGTGAGCATCTCCCCGTCGTAACGTTGGACCGAGATGACCGGCACATTCCGGCTCACACTCCGCTCGATGGTCCGGCGCAACTGCCCCTGGTTCATCTCCGGCACGATGACCCGACGCGCGCTCTTCATCAACGCTATCATCCGTTCCATCGGGAACGGCCAGATCATCCGCAAGCGTAGGATGCCAACCCGTCGCCCGGTCTTCTGCTCATACTGCCGCTTCGCCTCTATGGCCGAACGCGCGGCGCTTCCGTAGCAGACTATCACGGTCTCCGCGCCGAGGTCCTCGTAGGTCACATCCCACAACCAGCTCCGATTGTCGTCTATCTTCTTACGCAACCGGTCCATGTTCCAGCGGATGATCTCCGGGTCGTCGGACGGGAACCCATCCTTCCGGTGGGTCAACCCGGTCAGATGCACGCGATACCCCTCGCCGAAGCTGGCAATCCGCGCGTCGTAGTTGTTCGAATCCTCGTAGTGGTAGTACTCTGGTGCCGCCACCTTCGACCGCTTCGATTCCCACAGCGCAATCGTCTCCGGCAGCTCGACTGCCTCTCGCATGTGCCCGACGATCTCATCCATCAGCACGATGACCGGGATTCTGAGCCGCTCGGACAGATTCACTGCCTGCACGGTCAGGTCAAAACACTCCCGCACGCTCCATGGACAAAGCGCGACAATCGGATGGTCGCCGTGCGTGCCATGCCGCGCCTGCATCACGTCCGACTGTGCAGTCCGGGTCGGAGTTCCGGTTGCGGGCCCGCCCCGCATCACATTGACGATGATGCACGGCAGCTCGGCCATTATGGAATAGCCGATGCCCTCCTGCATCAGGGAGAAACCCGGACCCGACGTCGCGGTCATCGCCTTCACCCCGGCCGCTGTGGCGCCGTTCATGCAGCAGATGGACGCAATCTCGTCCTCCATCTGGATGAACGTGCCTCCGACCCGCGGCAACTCGCGGGCAAGGTATTCGGCAATCTCGGTCGAAGGCGTAATCGGATAGCCGGCGAAGAACCGCACGCCCGCGCGCACCGCGCCCATCGCACACGCCTCATTGCCGGACAACAACTGAAGGCTCACAGCTTACGGCTCACAGCTTGCAGCCTCCCGGTAACCAAAACTCCGGCTTCCGTCCTTCGACATTTCGTCATTGATTGGTCATTGGTCATTGGCGCTTGGTCATTTCTGCACGAATATCGCCATATCCGGACACCGCAACTCGCACATCCGGCACGCAATGCACTTCTCCGGGTGCGCGACCTTTATCTTGAACCGTTCGTCGAGGTCGAGCGTGCCGGTCGGGCAGAACTCCACGCATATCCGACAACCCTTGCAAAACCGGCGGATGATTGTGTGCGTATGCCCCTTGGGCCCGACCGAAGAAACCGGCTCCTCGAGCAGGAACTTCTTCACGCGGAACCTCGCGCAGGGCTGCAGCCGGCGGGCAAGTCGTGGACAGTCATTGTCTTCAGAGAGGCTATTCTATCGAGGCGAAGCCGAGGGTCAACCTCGGGAGAAGGACAGCCGACAGCTAACAGCTTGCAGCTTACAGCTTGGAAGACCGACCCATCACACGGGACAGGAGACCGGCGAGCATCCTCTTCACCTCCTCATAATCGGCGTCGAGTTTGCGCGCAGTCTCCGCCGGGGCATAGCCAAGAGCAGTCGCCAGATGTATCTGATAGCGCACCTCCTCACAAGACCCGACTGCGACGTTGATGAATTGCGCGAACTCCTTCGCGCCCGAACGCGCGCCACCCTCGGCGAGGTTCATCGGAATCGAATACGCGGCGCGCCGCATCTGGGAGGTCAAGGCGAACAACTCACAGTCAGGAAACGAAGCAGTCAGCTTGTAGACCTCCAACACCAGCCCATCAGCCCGCTTGAACACCTCGTACTTCCTCACATCTCTCACTCGCTGTCTCCTTTCGTCCGAGCGGTTAGCTGTTAGCTGTAAGCTGTCAGCTGCCCGCTAGCTGTTAGCTGTGAGCTGCAAGCTGTTAGCTATCTGCAGCCGGCAGGAGTTCATCGACGCTTCCAGGTCTGCAAGCCTAGCCGCGTAGGCGCTGTCGCTGAACCGGGCACTCGCTTCCTTCCAGATGTCGCCGATGGCCGCATTGAGCTCGTCGGCGAATGCCCGCCGGTCCGGACGCCCGCCGGCCTGACAAACGAGCTCGCGCAGGCAGTCCACAACCCGCTTTACAGCCCCGATGTCAAGATGGTCGCTCGCGAGCCAGCCGAGGTCACGGAATTCCGGCCCCAAAGCCCGAGCCAGTTGCGTAAGTCCCTGCGGTCCGAGCGCGGTATCAGCAAGCAACGCCACGACCCGGCACTGCACCTGCGCCAACAGCAACTCCAGGGTTCGCTCGTCCCGGCTGACGATCGCCTTGCGCGCAATGTCGAACACCGGCCCGATACGGACGTGCACTGCCGCAGTGTCACCCGACCTGAGCTGCCTCGCGCCCAGACGCGAAAGCAACGCGGCGGCGATGTTGTCCGGTGCGAGCAGCCGGATGGTTCTCACTGCGAACGGCACGAGCAACACCAAGGCAGAGATGAACCACACTATCGCCAGGTCCACCCACGGATGCCCTGCGGCGCGGATGTTCCGGTACGAGGCCATCAACAGCGCGATAAACACCATGGTCAGCAGGAGCATGGCGAAAGTGAACACGAAAACGGCCGACCGCGTATGCAGCCCAATCACCCGGTGGGTGTAGCTCTGGGCGGCGAGCTGAAGACCGATGAGCGTGAGCGTAAAGGCAATCCCGAGCACCGCCGCCAGAGACTGCAGGAAAGAACTGAGCATGAACAGGCTGCTCCCGTTCACGTCGCCTGCGTAGACGCGTAGCGAACCGGCGAGAACCAGCGCGGTTGTCAGCGCGATGGCCACGACCAGCAGCCAGAACAAACCGACCTCCCACGGCCGCCGTGCCGCATTATCCTTCACTCGCGGACTCCTCTTTTCCATTCAGGCTGTTAGCTGTCAGCCGTTAGCTATCGGCTCCTCTTCGTGTCTCATAACGCTCATACTTCTACATCTGCCCGCGCGATTGTCAAGCTGCGAAGCACGGAACGGAACAACCGCAGGTGAAGCAGATGACGCAGATTCAGGATTCGGATAGAGCAGAATTCAGAAACCAGAGACCAGAATGCAGAATTGACGATGGACGAAGAGACGATGGACGAAAGGACGAGTAACCGCAGACTACGCAGATGACGCAGATGTGAGAACCGCCAAGGACGGGGACATGACCGCGAAAACGGGGATTGTCCCGCCCAAATGGGGGCTGTGTCGCGCTGTTCGTTCCTACGGTGCCCCGGCACGTCCGACGCAAGCGCTCCGTGGGACTGTCCCAAGTTCTCCACGTTCCATCCTCACATCCTTCTGCTTCTCCTCCCTAACCCCCAGCCCTCGTCCCCTACCCCTCGCCCCTAGCCCCTATTCCTATGTCCGCCGCCCCCGGTCCTGCCCGCCGGCTGGTCTGGGGCCCGGCTGTACCACCACCCACTATCGCTGGCCCTGCGCTGCCTGACGCGCTTCCCGACATGCCCTCGTCCCGACCTGTCCCCGCGCCGTCCTCCCGCTCTTCCCATGCACCACCCCGCGCCCATCGCACATCGCTCTCGTCTCTGCGTCGGCCCGTGCTTCGGGCAGACCTCCCTCCCGCCTCCCCGGAGTCACTCCCCAGACCATCCCATTACCCTCTCCCCGGATGGTCCCGGGAGCCCTACCCCTGACGGTCAACCGAGTCCTTCCCCTGAGGCTCCCTGGAGCCGTACCGGAGACGGTGGGGGGACCCGGTGGGGGGACGGTCCCCGGAGGGGGTCCGGAGACGGTCCCCTTAGCTGCTCCCCCCACCATTCGGGGAACGCCTTCCCGGGTGCGGGAGTTGGCGGGGCAGTGGATATGGCTACCAATCCGGCCGGGATATCAGGCCCGTGAACTATGCGGGAGCGGTCACATAAGGTACTGCTGCAGCGGACGATAGAGCCATCAACCTTTGCGACCGTGGTCGGCTCCCTGCCGAGGGCAAGGAAGCATGGATTGACCGCCGGAATCCTGCCCTACCCGGTCCGCACCGCCCAGCATCCGCTTCGGCAGCGGCGACTGCCCACTCTCCCGCACCGTCGGCCGAGTACCCACGGACACGAAAAGCGGGCTGCCCGCGTGAGTTGGAGTAGCCTGAAAGAGAGAAGCTGTTTGTCCTACTTGGTCAGGACGACCTTTCTGACAGCTTGGGCTTGAGCTTGCGCTTGGGCTGTCCTCACGAAGTACACGCCCGGTGCCAGCGCCCGCACGTCATTCGTGCCCGGCTTCAGGTCCAGCACTTTCCTGCCGCTGATGTCGAGCAGATGGGCGCCTACCGCCAACCGCTTATCGCCGACAGCCTCGGGCAGAAGAAGCACGCCGCGGACTATCGTCGGCAGAGGCCTTCCTGCTGCGGCCCGGCTGTCGCCCTGCTGAATCCCGGCGCCAGAGTCACGTATGACGGAAATGTGGCTGCCTTGGTTGGCAACATACAGACGACTCTGCGCCGGGTCCCAGACCATTCTGCCGGGGTTTCCTCCGACATTGACCTCCGCCTCGATGGTATTCGTGGCAGCATCAATCACGGTGACGATATCCGTCTGGCTCGAACAATAGACGCGGTCGTGCTCTTGCCCGACCCGGCAGGACCGTCAATCGCAAGGATGAAACCGCGAGGGTGCTTCATAGAGGGCACCATATCAAAGAACCGGCCCCTTTCAAGCCATCCCGCCTCCCCTGCTCGGAATGACAGGCGGTTCTATGTCGGCTCTAGGGGCTCGACCTGCGTGGAGATGGTGACGCGGCCGTGGCCCGCAATGCTCGGAAGCTTGCCCCGCGACTCGCCCTGAGAATCACCCTGCAAGTCATCTTCCGAATCACTCCGCGAGTGGCAGTGAAGGTCACCTCGCGAGTGACGCCGCGGGTCACGACGCGAATTGCCGTCCGAGAGATACCGCCAGTCGCGTGCCGAGTCGCGGTGCGGGTAGCCCTCCAAACCACGGGACAAGTTGCCCTGAACATTGCCCGCCAATTCTCTCCGCGAGTCGCCCTCCAAGTCATGTGCCGAACCGCCGTCGGAACCACCTTGGGAACCGTTCCCGGGGTGACCCCCAGGGCGAGTCGCACAGCGTCCCAAACCGCCACTAATCCAAGGACTTATCACCTATCCTTGCCATCTGCCCGCATGA